>DAIODL010000176.1:0-4740 GCA_036746815.1 Desulfobulbus sp. | reverse complement strand
ACTGAACATAGGTGAACATCTCCTGTCACTTAAGGGGAAAGAGACACACTAAACGCTCTTATGGGAAAAAAGCTCCCGACATACCTCAGGCCGCCAGCCGGGTCAGTCGGGTAAGGGTGGCGGAGACAGGCGTCTCCACGGCATCTTCCAGAAACCATTCTGAGCGGGTTCGCCCCTGCCAGTCCGGATGCGGTGCCACATCCAGGATGGCTGCCATGGTCGGGGCCATATCCAACAGGGAAACCGGGTGTTCCACAACAATGTTCCGCACAAGGCCCGGGCCGGCAAGAAAGAGGGGCGCGCAATTTTGCCGTCCGGGTTCCACCGCAGCACGGGGTGCACCACCACGGCATCCGATTACCAGCACGGCGTACTCGTCATCCGCGCCAACAAAACGTAAGTGTTCAATAATCATCATCAGGGCCCGATCCGCCTGCTCCACACTTTCCAGATGCGGCTCACTGCCAAAGCCGAAATGGGTGCCCGTGATATTGGCTCCCTCCAGATACAGGAGGCAGCAGTCCGGTTTTTCCCGCTGCAGATGAAAAGCTGCCTGCTGTGCCAGCTCCCGGTCTACGTTACGGATAGACTGGGCATTCATCATCACACTTGTCTGCAGGCAACCTGGCGGAAGCAGTGGCCGCAGCCGGTCGCTGGAATAAAAGGCCGCCACATTCCGGCAACGGTACCGCAAAAGCGACAGCAGCGAGACTGCCTGCGGGGCAGGGAAAACCGCTCCGTTATTGGTCAGAATCCCATGCTCTTCAGGAGGCACCGAAGTAAACAGGCTCATGGCATTGGGCAGGGTGAGCGAAGGATGAAGTACATGCAGACGGCTTGTGAAAATCCCCCGCCGGCCCAGTTCGTCGAGGTAGGGAACCCGTGCGCAGGCAAGCGTTTCTGCACAGAAACCGTCGATAATAACGATGAGCAATTTAGACATGGGACTCCGGGGCAAGGACCAAAGATCAAAAGCGAATCTCCAGACGATCATGAATCGTAAGCCTTCTACCGGTCTGTTGTTACGGTGGTGTTACTCAGGGATTATGATTTGATCAGGGATGCGGAACCGCCTGATTTTTCACGCGATGCTCACATGGCACTAACACATCGTTAACGTCACTCTGCAAGAGTGATCCCAAAAGGCAGCATACCGTTGCCCCTATTCTCTGCTTATGCTATAAATTCTTATGCGCTACGCTTTCTTTTTTACCCCGCCCGTTACGTCACCACTGTGGCAGCAGGGCAGCCAGTGGCTCGGCAGGGACGCGGTATCCGGCAGTCCGGTTCCGCAACCTGCTGTACATGGCCTGAATCATGAAACCATTGCCGAGGTGACCGCAATCCCCGCCCGCTACGGCTTTCACGCCACGCTGACTGCACCGTTTCGTCTCAAACCAGATCTGTCGGAGCACGAACTGCTGATGACCGCGGAGGCATTTGCCGCCTCGCAGCAGTCCTTTGTCATCCCACCTCTGGCAATTTCCCAGCTCGGACATTTTTTCTGTCTGCGGCCGGTACGTCATTCCCCGCTGCTGCAGGGACTGGCCGCCCGCTGCACCCGCGTCTTTGACCGCTTCCGGGCGCCACTCAACCCCAGTGAACTGGCGCACCGCAAAGCGGCGCAGCTCAGTGGCCAGGAAAAAAAGAACCTGGAAATCTGGGGCTATCCATATGTTTTTGAACAGTACCAGTTCCATTTCACCCTCACCTCCCGAATGACCGACGGCACCTGCAAGGACCGGGTCCACACCGCGCTGCTGGAATTGTTCGAGCCCCTGCTTGGCGATCCCCTGGTGATTGACGCGATCTGTCTCTTTGTCGAACCGGCTCCGGGACAACCCCTGCGCTGTGTGCACAGATTTTCCATGGCTGCGCCAGCGCCACAACCACGAGCCGCCCATGACCAGTACCCCATCCCTGAAAACCTTCATCCTGGATACCAATGTCATTCTGCATGATTCTTCATGTATCCATAACTTCCAGGAACACGACATCGTCATCCCCATTACGGTTCTCGAAGAACTCGACCAGTTTAAAAAAGGCAACCAGACCCTGAATTTTCATGCGCGTGAATTCGTCCGCGCCCTCGACATGCTGTCCGCGGGCAAGCTTTTCAACGGGGCGGCGTGCAGATTGGTCCAGGGAAGGGCAAGGTATCCATCAAGCTCGAACAGCCTCTGCACGAAGACCTGCGGCAACATTTTCCCTCTGCCACCAAGCCCGATCACCAGATCCTCAATATCACCTACACCCTGGCCAAAGCAGATACCTCCAGGCGTTACATCCTGGTCACCAAGGATGTTAACCTGCGCATGAAGGCAAAGGCCGTGGGCCTGATGGCCGAGGACTACACCACTGACCATGTCAAAAACGTGAGCGGCCTCTACAGCGGCTGCAGGCGCCTTGAGGATGTGGACCCGGAGCTGATTGAACACCTGTACCAGGACCCTGAAGGCGTACCGGCACGGACACTGGCCGAACACGAGCAGATGCTGGCCAACGAATATTTCATCCTCCGTAACAGCCGCAAATCCGTGCTGGCCACCTATAATCAGGTCGAGCAGCGGCTGCACAAAATTAACCAGACGTCGGTCTATGGCATCACCCCGCGCAACGCCGAACAGAACTTCGCCGTCCATGCCCTGTGCGACACGGGTATTCCCCTGGTCACCATTTCCGGCAAGGCCGGCACCGGCAAGACCCTGCTCGCCCTGGCATCCGCCCTGGAGCAGCGGTCCCGCTACCGCCGCATCATGCTGGCCCGGCCCATTATCCCCCTGTCCAACAAGGATATCGGCTATCTTCCCGGCGACATCCAGTCCAAAATCAGCCCCTACATGCAGCCGCTCTATGACAACCTGGCGGTGATCCGGGATCAATTCGGCGACCAGAGTGAAATGGGCCAGATCATTGGCCGCCTGCAGGAAGAAAAAAAGTTGATCATTGAGCCATTAGCCTATATACGTGGACGCAGTCTGGTACGGATGTACATGATCGTTGATGAGGCACAGAATCTCACCCCGCACGAGGTGAAAACCATCATCACCCGCGCCGGTGAGGGCACCAAAATCATCTTCACCGGCGACATCCACCAGATCGATCACCCGTACCTGGATGCGCAGTCCAACGGTCTGAGCCACCTCATTGAAAAAATGCAGGGGCAGCCGTTGTACGCGCACATCAACCTTGAAAAAGGCGAGCGCTCCGAGCTCTCGCTGCTGGCCAGTGAACTTCTATGATTGCACGTTTCCGCCTTGCGGCCACCTGTGTCTTATTAACCGTCTGTCTTGCGTTGTCCGTAGCGGCAGACGCGTCGGCCGCCACCCCCCGGGAGCTGCGCTACAGTGAACAGACCGGAAAAAACACCCTTTTTTATACCTGGACCGCGGAATACACGGCCAATCAGGTGACCGTCACCCAGAAAGAGGGCAAGGACGTGTATACCAGTGTCAACACCCCGAAGGGGCTGACACTCTCCTGGCACTACACCCATCTGCCGGAGACAGATGTGCATGTCGTGCGCGAGGGCAATGTCCTTAATTTTTCCGGACGGTTTCAGGGGAAACCGGTGAATAAGCAGGAAAAAATTGATGTTCAGCCCTGGTTTCAGCCCATGTCCTTTTCCCTGCAGTGCATGGAGCAGAGCAAACAGGATCAGGCCACGTTCTGGAGCGTACGGCCCGACAACCTGGAAACACTGCCCCTCAAGGCCCAGCGTAAGGGTAGGGATGCTCAGGGTAACCTGGTGGAAGTGCGCCTTACCGGGCTGCGTTCCGCGCTGTGGTCAGCTGATTACTGGTACCGCGCCACGGATGGTGTGTTTGTGCACTACCGCTCCGTGCTCGGCCCTCCCGGCACCTCGCCCACAGTGATCTCGCTGGTCACCGCGCCTTAAGCGGAAATGGTCGCCGGGGTTGTTCTTTCCGCGCGATCGCGGTATATACAGAGGCTGTTTTTCTCAGACCAACACCTTGTTTTTTTGCGCTGAATCGCCATGAAAATTACCCGTGATGAAGTACGGCACGTGGCCCAGCTGGCCCGGCTTGATTTAACCGATGCCGAAGTGGACCGCATGACCGGCCAGCTGGACGCTATTTTGTCCTATGTGGCCAAACTTGATGAACTGGATACCACCGGCGTGACCGTGACCACCCATACCCAGAACGTGGTCAACGCCTTTCGTGAAGACGAAGTCCGGCCATCGCTGCCCCGGGAGCGCGCCCTGGCGGGTGCGCCCGAGCAGAACGGAGAATCCTTTGTGGTTCCCCGCGTTATCAGCTGAGTGCTTCTTTTTTTCCCTTTTTCTGTAACGAGCTTATTCTATGGAATTATCCGCTCTCACCCTCCACGAGGCCCTCGCGCAGCTCGCCTCCGGTGCTGTCACCGCCGTCAGCCTGACCGAGGATGTGCTGAAACGTATCGACGCCGTTGAACCCAAAGTGCGGGCGTATCTGTCCCTGGACCGGGACGGTGCCCTGCAGCAGGCCCGTGAAGCCGACGCCAGACGCCGGAACGGTCAGGCCGGGCCGCTGAATGGCATTCCCCTGGCGCTCAAGGATGTGCTGTGCACCACCAGTCTGCCCACCACCTGCGGCTCCAGAATGCTGGAGCATTTCGTGGCGCCCTACGACGCCACCGTGGTCACCAAACTGCGCGAGGCGGGCGCCGTGCTTCTGGGCAAACTGGCCATGGACGAGTTCGCCATGGGCTCCACCAGCGAAAACTGCGCCTTCCACA
>DAIODL010000175.1:0-4772 GCA_036746815.1 Desulfobulbus sp. | reverse complement strand
TGTATGCCTACCAGTGCACGGAATGCCGGCGCTGCTCGGTTTTCTGCCCGTACGGTATTGATACTGCAGAAATCACCATGATGCTCCGCGAGTTACTGCACCTGGTGGGTATCGGTATCAACTGGTGTCTTGAGCCGGTGGCCAACTCCAACCGTACCGGTAACCACATGGGCTTGACCCCGCAGGCATTCAAGGGCAACATTGAATTCCTGTGCGACGATATCGAAAACCTGACCGGTATCCGGGTGAATCCGAGTTTCAACCGCAAGGGTGCGGAGGTGCTGTTCATCACGCCTTCGGCGGACGTGTTCGCCGAGCCGGGTATCTTCACCTGTATGGGTTACCTGCTCCTGTTTGAGGCCATCGGGCTGGACTACACCTGGTCCACCTACGCCTCTGAGGGTGGTAACTTCGGTCTCTTTACCTCCAACGAGATGATGAAAAAGCTCAACGGCAAGATGTACGCCGAGGCAAAACGGTTGGGCGTGAAATGGATTCTCGGCGGTGAGTGCGGTCACATGTGGCGTGTGGTGCATCAGTACATGGCCACCATGAACGGCCCCGCCGACTTCCTGGAAGTGCCGCGTTCACCATTGACCGGTACTGTGTTTGAGAATGCGGCTTCCACCAAGATGGTCCACATCTCCGAGTTCACTGCGGATCTCATCAAAAACGGGAAGCTGAACCTCGACAAGAGCCGCAACGCTCATGTCACCGCCACCTTCCACGATTCCTGCAACCCCGCCCGTGCCATGGGGCTTCTGGAAGAACCGCGCTACGTCCTCGACCACGTTGTGGACAAATGGTACGAGATGCCGGAAAACACCATCCGTGAAAAAACCTTCTGCTGCGGATCGGGTACGGCTTTGAACACTGACGAAATCATGGAACTTCGTATGCGTTCCGGTTTACCACGAGCCAATGCAGTGAAATACGTCCATGAAAAACATGACGTCAATACTCTGGCCTGCGTGTGTGCTATCGACAGGGCAACCCTGACGACCCTCATGAATTACTGGGTGCCCGAAGTGCAGGTCGCCGGTTTGAGTGAGCTTGTCGGCAACGCTTTGGTGATTGAAGGTGAACAACGACAAGACCTGACCGAAGGGCTCAGGACCTTGGTTTAACTGACCGGCAGGAATGGAGGAAAAGCTATGTACGATAGCGGTAAAATCATCACGGGACTGATCATCTTCGTCCTGTTTGTCACCATACCCGTTTGGTACAACCGTGGTACCGCCACCACCGATCCCAAACCGGTATTACCCAAAGATATGAAGACCTGCGTTCTGCCTCTGGCGGACATCAGAGCCAAGCACATGGAGCTGCTCAATGAATGGCGCGACGAGGTTATCCGTGACGGCGACCGGAGTACCTTTAAGGTCGATGGGAAGGAGTATCAGAAAAGTCTGATGCTGACCTGCATGAAATGTCACACCAGCAAAAAGCAGTTCTGCGACAAGTGCCATGATTATGCATCGGTTAAACCATATTGCTGGGATTGTCACCTGGCGCCCGTTGAGTGAAAGGCTAAGGAGAAAATAGACAGATGGACAAGAATAGAAGAAATTTCCTCAAGGTAGCCGGCATCACCACATTGGCAGGCCTTGGTGGATCTACAGTGATTGATCGTCTGGTCACCGGGGCCAATGTTGCGCATGCTGCCACTGAAGGTGAACATGCTGCTCCCGCCCATGGTTTGCATACCGATCCCAACGCCAAACGCTATGGCATGGTGATTGATGTCAAAAAATTCCAGCAGGATCCGAGCCTGGGCGAAAAAATCGTCAAGGCCTGCATCGAGGCACACAACATTCCTGATGTGAACAAGATGCCGGACAAAAAAGACGAGATCAAATGGATATGGATGACCCATTATGAGAACGCCTTTCCCGAGGATCCCAACAAGTATGATCTCATCGCGGAAGAAACCATGCTGCCCGTGATGTGCAACCACTGCGATAACCCTCCCTGCGTGCGTGCCTGCCCGACCAAAGCCACGTTCCGCAACAAGGACGGCCTGGTGCTTATGGACTACCACCGCTGCATCGGCTGCCGCTTCTGCATGGCCGCCTGTCCTTATGGCAGCCGTTCGTTTAACTGGGTTGATCCGCGCAAGTACGTTGACCATCTCAACCGCGATTTTCCCACCCGCATGCGCGGTGTTGTGGAAAAATGCACGTTCTGTTCGGAACGGATTGAAAAAGGGTTACAGCCCGCCTGTGTGGAAGCCTGCGGAACGAGTAAGGCCATGGTCTTTGGCGACCTCAATGACCCCAACTCCGAGATTCGCAAAGTGCTGAAAGAAAATCACACGATGCAGCGTAATCCGGCTCTCGGCACCATCCCTTCTGTCTTCTACATCATGTGAGGCCGCCATGTTTGAGAAAGCATTAAAAGGAAACAAATATTACTGGATGTGGCTGGCCTTCCTCGGCTTCTTTGTCCTTGTAGGCGCCATCTGCTATCTCCGTCAGTACTTTTACGGTCTGGGTTTGACCGGTATGAGTCGTGACGTCTCCTGGGGCATCTATATTGCACAGTTCACCTTCCTGGTCGGTGTGGCCGCCGGAGGTGTGATGCTGGTGTTGCCCTACTATGTGCATGACTTCAAGGCCTTTGGCAAGATCACCATCCTTGGTGAGTTCCTGGCCATTGCAGCGCTATTGATGTGTATGAGCTTCATCATGGCTGACCTTGGTCAACCGCTGCGTGCCTTGAACGTGCTGTTGCATGCAACCCCCCACTCCATGCTGTTCTGGGATATGTGCGTCCTCGTTGGATATCTCACCTTGAACACCCTGTGTGGCTGGGTCATCCTCACCGCCGAGCGCAAACAGGTGGCTCCGCCGAAGTGGATCTATTTCTTCGTGTACGTGTCCATCCCCTTCGCCATCTCCATTCATACCGTCACCGCCATGCTGTACTGCGGCTTGCCGGGACGGCATTTCTGGCTGTCCGCCATCATCGCTCCCCGGTTCCTGGCCTCAGCCTTTGCTGCTGGTCCTGCACTGATCGTGGTTATGGCATTGATCATGAAACGGGTGGCCAATTTTGATGCTGGTCAGGTAGCGATTCAAAAAATCGTGACCATTGTCATTTATGCGGCTCTGACGAATGTGTTCTTTGTTTGCCTGGAGTTCTTCGTCGCTTTCTACTCGACGGTTCCCGGCCATATGCACAGCCTCGTGTACCTGTTCTTCGGCCTGGAAAATCACGGCCACATGTACAACAACCTGGTACCCTTCATGTGGGCCTTTGTCGTCCTGTTCATAGTGGGCATTTTCCTGATCTCCTATCCCAAGACACGCAAGGGCAGTGACCTGTGGCTGGGTTTGGGCTGCATGTCCATCTTTGTCTCATTCTGGCTGGATAAGGGTGTCGGCTTTGTCCTGGGTGGCTTTGTTCCTACGCCGCTTGATGAAGTGGTGGAATACTATCCCACGGTCAACGAGATCATGATTACCATTGGTGTCTGGGCGATGGGATTCTTTATCCTCACCATCCTCTACAAGATTGCCCTGGGGGTTGAGCACGAGGTCGAAGCTTGATTGACGGGCTTATAGAATAAAAAAAACCCCCGAGTATCTCGGGGGTTTTTTTTTGCCTCAAAGAAGAACCTCAACACATCAAGCCAAGATACCAGTGCCACAACCACAGGATCTCTTCATGTAAGAGGACCCAACTCATAGCGCCAAAGGCAAGAAAGGGGCCAAAGGGCAACCGGCTCTTCATCCCCTGACGCTGACAAATCATAGCCGTTATGCCTACGACAGAGCCCACCAGTGAGCTGACAAACAAAACATACAGAAGAGACTGCCAGCCAAGGAATGCTCCGATCATGCCCAGGAATTTGACATCGCCTCCACCCATGCCATCACGTTTGGCCAAAAGGGCATAGCCGTACGCGATCACAAACAGTGAACCACCACCCAGAAGGACACCGAGCCCGGAATCCTGCCATGTTACCTGACTGTTGGCAAACGAGGCGAGAAAACCAAGAACAATACCCGGCAGGCTGATAACATCTGGAATTATTTGGTGATGGATATCGATAAATATGATAACCAGCAGGGCAGCGAAAAAAACAAAATAGATACCAAAGGTGGCAAAATCACACTGCAGTCCGAACTGGCGCCACAGCAAAAAAGAAAACAGGGCCATGAGCGCTTCCACCAGCGGGTATTGCCAGGAAATATGGGCGTGGCAGCTGCGGCATTTTCCTCTGAGCAGCGCATAACTGAGCAGGGGCAGATTTTCCCACCAGGAAAGCTGGTGACCACAGAGCGGGCAGTGGGAACCCGGAAAAACGATTGAGGCGTTTTCCTCGGGCAACCGGAGAATGACCACGTTGAGAAACGAGCCCACCACGGCGCCTAAAAGCACGGCGAAAAGTGTAAGTAAAAGATTCATAGTTTTTTGTAAATTTCTTTAATAAAAGTGTAAAGTTTCCTTATTTGTTGTAGCCTTTTCCATGACACAGTTCCAGGAAAAATCCGTTGTCATAGTCAATGAGCACCTTTCGGATGCGTTCTTCAGGCTTGTTCTCAAAGCCCCGCAAATAGCTGCGCAGGCGCGTCCGGGCCAGTTTGTCATGGTCACCTGCGTGATAACGCTTGATCCTTTATTGCGCCGCCCGTTGTCCATTCATCGCTGTTCTGGAGATGGGACGCTGCATCTGCTTATCAAGGTGGTCGGCAAGGGTACGCAGCTCCTGCACGCGCTGAAACCAGGCGATATGGTTGACATGCTCGGTCCGCTGGGCCACGGCT
>DAIODL010000174.1:0-4823 GCA_036746815.1 Desulfobulbus sp. | reverse complement strand
AGGCGAGTTTGTGCATGAGGACAGAGACAGCGATTACAGCAATGGTGATGCCTGGTTCCTGTCCGTTGACTATACCTTTGAAAAATGTCCACTTAAGCCGAATCTGATGTATCGATATGCCAGCTTTGACGCAGATTATGACAGCCTGTTTTACGCTGAATCTGATTGGGAACAATGGTACCAGGGTGAAATTCTGGGTGAGTATGCCTTGGGCAACAGCAACCTCGATTCCCACATGATCAAACTCAAAATAGTGCCCACGGATGCCGTGACCGTGAATCTGGCCTACATGAAATTTTACAAGCACAGTGTTGCCGATGGCTCACCTGATGCCCTAGCTGACGAGTATAACGCCATTGTGGACTGGACAGTCAATAGTCACCTGACCGTCAGCGGTGTTGTCGGTATGGCCAACCCCAACGAGGCTTTTGTCGAAACGGTTGGTGGCGATAAACCCTGGACTTACATGATGCTGTTTGGCTCGGTGAAATTCTGATTGCACAACTGTTAAGTAAAAGCCCCATTCCGTTTTCTACGGAATGGGGCTTTTTTTATTCTTTCTGACACGCACAAATAAAAAATCTTGCGAACAGATGCGATTCCTTTCCCCCAAAAGATTCTCCTCACTTACTCCTGCAAACACCCTCTTCGACACGACCTGTACGTACGTTTCTTCCTGCTTTTTTTCATACTAATTTATGAGAACGTGGCTCCCTGGCGTACCAGATCAACCCAAGTGAACAACCGACAATTCCGGTAATGGCCCGGACATCAAGCACCTCACCAAGGAGCAGCCATGCCAGAATCGCTGTGGTAACGGGTACAAAGGACATGAACAAAGCAACCGTGATGGTGCCCAGATTCCTGATGGAATAGGTCGCGCACATCAGGGCGAGCACATTGACGATCACGCCTTGATAAATCGCCTGCAGTGCCATATCGTGGTACAAAGAGGTGGTCCATTGACTGGGTGGAAGCGACAGAAGCACGGATGGAAACAACGGCCAGATGGGGGTGAACAAAAGCACATTCACCACCGGCACAATCACGATAACATCCAGCCAGTTCATCCCCCAGAGGCGAATACCTGTCATGTGGCTGATGTAACAGACAGCCGCGGTCAACAGCAGTGCCGCGCCCAGCAGCTGTTGCCAGGTGCTTGAAAATTCACCGGCCATAACCAGGTTGGCGGCAAAGATAACGCCGATGGCAAAATAACGGTGGGGTGCAATCCGCTGTTTGAACAGCAGCCAGGCGGCAATGGCGCCAAGCACCGGCAGCATTCCATTGACAAGCACGCCCGCATGGGCAGCCGGAATTACCTTGAGGCCGTAAAAAGAGAGCATGGTATAGGGGAATCCCACTCCCAGGCCGATCACCAGATACTGCCACAACGTGTGCTGGCGCCAGGGATAGCGAATCACCATGGGAAGAACCACCACAAAGGCTGTCCAATAGCGGAGCAAAGTAATATCAGCGGGTTGCATCTGGGTGTGCACCCCGTGCCGCGAGAGTATGATCCATCCGGACCAGACAAAAACAATAGCCAGACCGGCAAGAACAGCTTTGAAATTTTTCATGGCCGCCAAGCTTTACCCAGAAGCACAGAAACCTCAAGGATTTCTCTGAAAAAAAAATGCGCACACTGTAGGGGTGCCTCATGAGCCGAGCATCGACTGTACAAGAGACCACACACGCACTGCATTTTGATAATTGCTTCACCCGCGAACTGCCTGCCGACCCGTTGGAGACAAACGACCGTCGTCAGGTGCGCAAGGCCTGTTATTCACGTGTCGCACCAACCCCGGTGCAGGCACCGCAGTTAATCGGTTTTTCCAGAGAGGCAGCCGCACTCATTGATCTGGACGAAAAAGCACTGCAAAAGCCGTCCCTTGTCGAAGTACTCGCCGGCAATCGTCTGCTCCCTGGCATGGATGCGCATGCCTGCTGCTATGGTGGTCACCAGTTCGGCCACTGGGCCGGGCAGCTGGGTGACGGCCGGGCCATCAATCTGGGAGAGGTGGTGAACCGCAGGGGGGAGTCCTGGATGCTGCAACTGAAAGGCGCAGGACCTACCCCTTACTCCCGCAGCGCCGATGGACTGGCAGTGCTGCGCTCAAGCCTGCGTGAATTTCTCTGCAGCGAGGCCATGTTTCATCTTGGCGTGCCCACAACCAGGGCGCTCAGCCTGGTGTTGACCGGCGAATCAGTCTGGCGTGATATGTTTTACGATGGCCATCCGGAACTGGAACCAGGCGCGGTGGTCTGCCGCATGGCCTCATCGTTCCTGCGATTCGGTAACTTCGAACTGCCCGCAGCCCGTGGTGAGCTGGAGATCCTGCAGCAACTGGTCCGTTTCACCCTGCGCCACCACTTTCTGGAACTGGGCGCCTATTCGATAGATACGGTGCTGCAATGGTTCTCTGAAATCTGCCAGCGTACCGCCACCCTCATGGTGCACTGGCTGCGGGTAGGCTTTGTGCACGGCGTCATGAACACGGACAACATGTCCATCCTTGGTCTCACCATTGATTACGGCCCCTATGGCTGGCTTGAGGGATATGATCCTACCTGGACACCCAACACCACCGATGCCATGGGCCGCCGCTACTGTTTTGGCCGTCAGGCGCAGATTGCCTACTGGAATCTGGCACAGCTCGCCAACGCCCTCTATCCGCTCATCAACGAGACCAGACCGCTGGAACAGATTCTTGAGCAATACCCTGATATCCTGGAAAAAAACTGGCAGCAGATGATGACAGAAAAGCTGGGGTTGGGGACGTTTCAAGCAGGTGACCGTGCTCTGATGGATGATCTCCTGCGGCTGTTGCCGGAGGTGGAAACCGACATGACCCTTTTTTTTAGAAATCTTGCCCTCATGCCACTTGCGGCTGAACAGCCTCTGGACCGCATCACCCCGTTGCGGCAGGCTTTTTACCAGCCGGAGCAGGTAACGCAAGATTATGAACAGCGCCTTGCCGACTGGCTGGCCCGCTATGGAGCGCGTGTCCAAAAAACAAGGCAGCCCATGGAGAAACGCGTGCAGTCCATGAACCGGGTGAATCCTAAATACGTGCTGCGTAACTATCTGGCGCAGATGGCTATCGACAAAGCAGCCAGGGGCGAGTATTCCATGATTAACGAACTGCTTGATCTCCTGCGCCATCCCTATGACGAGCAACTTGGCAAGGAGCGATTCGCGGCCAAACGTCCGGAATGGGCGCGGAACCGGCCCGGCTGTTCCATGCTGTCCTGCAGTTCTTAATGATACAACAGATGCTATGCGAACTCGAACGACTCCTGTTGACTGGCAGGCCGTCTTTTTCGATTTTGACGGTGTGATTGCCGATTCCACCCATATCAAGGGCCGCGCCTTTGCCGCCCTGTTCGCCCCCTACGGCCCGCAGGTACAGGCGCAGGTTGAGCGCTATCATCTGGATAATGGCGGTATGCCGCGCATGGAAAAGGTTCGCCATTGTCATGAGGTGTTTGTGGGCCATGCCATTGATGATGCGGAACTGACCCGCCAGTTACAGTGTTTTGCCGACATGGTGCGCGACGAGGTCATGGCGGCACCCTTCATCCCCGGTGCCCTGGAAACATTGCAGTTACTGCAGCGGAAAAATATCCCCTGTTTTGTGGTCTCCGGGACACCGCATGCGGAAATGAACGCCATTGTTCAACAACGGGGCCTGCAGCAGTATTTTGTCGAGGTACATGGTTCGCCGCTGACTAAAGCAGAAATTGTGGCCGACATTCTTGGCCGCCGCAGCCTGCTGCCCAGGTATTGTCTCTTCATTGGCGACGCCTTGGCTGATTACCGGGCAGCACAGGCCACTGATCTGCATTTTCTGGGTATTGTTCCGGAAGGAACTTCCTCCATCTTCTCTGATGGCACCACGATTTCATCACGCGTGCGTCTCCCCTGAAATGGACGCGCAACCTGAAGCACAGACCTCTGCCCTTGAGGTTCACCTTGACACTCGCACCCAGTTTTTCTATAGACAATCTTTGAGAAATTCTACCCATCGGGTGGCGATGTTCTGGCAGGGAAGACGCCCAGAGTATACAGTAAAAGCGTTCAGGCCCGCAGCGCACCCCACTTTTTCTTTGTCCTACGCACGTGACCGAGGTCCTGCATGTCCCAATTTTCCGAGAAGGCTGCTGAAAATCTTCAAAAAATCAGACAATCTAAACCACTGATTCATAACATCACCAATTTTGTAGTAATGAACTTCACTGCAAACGTGCTGCTGGCAACCGGTGCTTCACCGGTCATGGCGCATGCGGACAATGAAGTCACGGAAATGGTGGATCTTGCCTCTGCCCTGGTGCTCAATATCGGCACCCTCACCGACGAGTGGGTGTCCACCATGATCAAGGCCGGACGTCACGCCTCCGAGCTGCACAAGCCCATTATCCTCGACCCGGTGGGTGCCGGCGCCACCCAGCTGCGCACCAACGCGGCCAAGGCTATTCTTGCCCACACCTGGGTCAGCGTGATTCGCGGCAATGCCTCGGAAATTCTGGCATTGAGTGGTAAACAGGGAGAAAGTAAGGGGGTGGACAGCACCGCCTCCATCAACGATGTAGCCTCGTTCGCAAACGAAATTGCCCGAGAGTTCGGCACCACGCTGGCCATCACCGGGGTGACGGACCTGGTTACGGATGGACGGCGTGCGCTTCGTGTTGAAGGCGGTCATGCCTTTATGCCGGTGGTCACGGGCACGGGCTGCGCGGCAACAGCGGTGGTGGCTGCCTTTCATGCCGTGGACAACGACCCGGTATCTGCAGCGGCCTCGGCGCTTGCCTTTTATGGACTG
>DAIODL010000173.1:0-4858 GCA_036746815.1 Desulfobulbus sp. | reverse complement strand
GTAAGGCTCGGTGCCCGGATTTCTCTCGGGCGTGCCGTCGCCATCGTAGTCGGCCGTTGTCGGTTTGTCGCCTGCAAGCCCGAACTGCACTGCCGTGAAGCCTTGCGTCGAACGCTGTATGTAGAACGTGCCTTGCGTGTCCGCACGATAGACCGCCATGTCCGCCTTGCCGTGCAGAAGCGCCACATCCTCGCGGCTGCTGATGCCAAAACCAACAGCCAGCGGCACATCCGTGGCCTGACGGCAGCGGGCCAGATACTCGCTCAATCCCGCATCCACCTCGGTATGCTTGCCGGTGACGCCGCGCCGGGCCACGCAGTAGACAAAACCTTCCGCATGGGGAGCCAGCTCGCGCATGCGCGCATCCGTGGAAGTGGGCGTGAAAAACTGAATTGGCGCCAGCCCCAGTTCCCGGCTGGTGGCCAGATAGCTTTCCCCCTCCTCAGGCGGCAGATCGGGCACCAGGGTGCCGCAGAAACCGATGTCCCGCGTGCGCGTGAGAAAGTCCTTTTCACCATACTTAAATACGATGTTGTAGTAGGTCATGAAAAGAAAATGCACTTGGGGATAGGCGGCAGCCATCTCCTGGCCAAAGCGGAAACACTCCTCCACCCTGGTGCCCGCGTTCAGGCTCTCCTGACTGGCCTTCAAAATGACCGGTCCGTCGGCAATGGGCTCGGAAAAGGGGATCTGCAGCTCAATGCAGTCCACCCCATTTTCCGCCATCTGCGCGATCACCTCACGGTTCACCGCGAACGACGGATACCCCAGCACCATGTGGGTCATCAGCAGAATCGGCTTGGTCTGCAACCGTTTTTTCAATTCCGTGGTTAAATCCATACTCGTATCCTTCTCGTAAACGCCAGAGAGGCGTGTGCTTACCGGTATTCGTTCGCGCGCTTGATGATGAACTCTTTCCAGGAGGGATCGTCAAAGGCATGCGCGATGGTGAAGATATCCTTGTCGCCGCGTCCGGACATATTGATGATGATTGCCTGGTCTTTGCGCATGGCAGGCGCTTCCTTGAAGGCCTGCACAAAGGCGTGCGAGGATTCCATTGCCGGGATCAATCCCTCGGTGCGCATGGTCAGGCTGAGGGCATCGATGACCTCCTGGTCCGTGGCCGACTCGAACCGTACCCGCCCCTTTTCCCCGAGATCGGCAAGAATGGGGGATACGCCCACGTAATCAAGCCCCGCGGCAATGGAATGGGTGTCGCGCATCTGGCCGTCCCCGTTCTGCAGGAAGCGGGTTTTGTAGCCCTGGGCCACACCGGGCGAGGAACCACAGCCTTCCACCATGCGCGAAGCATGCTGGCCGGAAGCAATGCCCAGGCCGCCCGCTTCCACGCCTACCAGTTCCACCTGGGGCTCATCGAGAAACCCCTGGAAGATGCCCATGGCATTGGAACCGCCGCCCACGCAGGCAAAGACGCGGTCGGGCATGCCGCCGTGCTGGGCGAGAATCTGCTGGCGTGCTTCCTGGCCGATGATCGACTGGAACCAGGCAACCATCTCCGGGAAGGGATGGGGACCGCAGACCGTGCCGATCACATAGTGGGTATCGTCCATGGAGGAGACCCAGTCACGGAAGGCCTCGTTCATGGCGTCCTTGAGGGTGCGCGACCCATCGGTCACCGGTACCACTCTGGCGCCCAGTTTCTCCATCCAGAACACATTGGGCCGCTGCCGGGCCACATCCTCTTCACCCATATAGATGGTGCAGGAAAAACCGAACCGCGCCGCCATGGTGGCGGTGGCCATGCCGTGCTGACCGGCGCCGGTCTCCGCGATGACCCGTTTTTTGCCCATGCGCTTGACCAGAAGCCCCTGGCCCATAACATTGTTTGCCTTATGCGCGCCGGTATGGTTGAGATCCTCGCGTTTGATATAAATCCTGGCACCGCCGAAGTGACGGGTGAGATTTTCCGCGTAGGTCAGCGGCGTGGGCCGGCAGGAATAGTTGCCCATGAGCTCCACATACTCCTGCCAGAACGAGGCATCGGCGCGGGCCGCCTCGTAGGCGCGGTTCAAATCGGCAAAAGTCTGATGCAGCACCTCGGGTACAAAAGCGCCGCCCCACTGTCCGTAATATCCTTTTTTCATTGTCTGCTGTTCCATCAGTGCAGCAGGAACACGCACCTGAGCACGTCCCCTGCATTTTTTCATGATTCTACTTAACTTAGCATGTTCCGGCGCATCCAGCTGTTCTTTTCCGGTGTCTTTTCAGGAAAGTCCTCCCGCCAGACTGCGCCTGCAGGCCAGAGCAAAGTCTTCCGGGTAATGGCCCAGAATATAGCGCCCCTGTGCCTCACTGAAGCCGCCCATGGACCAGGGCAGTTTGGGGAGGAAACAGTAGAAGAGCCGCTGGCCGTTACGCACTCCCAGCCGCTTGCTGAATTCGATGGAGGTGACCATGGCCGCATTCAAACCCGCCAGTGCCTGCTGCGCTTTGAGCATGCCCAGGTTCAGCGAGCGGCGTACTGCGGCATCCGCCTCCACGATATTGCCCACCGGGCCGAAGGGGCCGTCGGAGCGCACCATCAACTGCAGTTCCCACTGGGACACCTGCGCCTTGGGCACGAAAAGGAGTACATGCGCATCCTCCCACACCACCAGCGAGGATTCGCCTTCGCCCTGGTCTGTACGGGTGTTGCCGGCAATAGCCTTCAGATAATCGGCAAAAAAATCCGAATGATATGCTGCCTGATAGCGATCCACCACCTCGGCGACCAGATCGCCGCAGCAGAAGGCGGGCATCAGGTCGTTATCCGTGGTGGCCACCTCGGGCGGCACCATAGCATATTGCTGGTGAATCATCTGGTGTGAGGCGTGCAGCCGGTAGCCGGAACCGGAAAAATCATAGCCGAAATTCCACCCCCACAAAGACGCCTGCCCCCGCACAAGGCTGTTCTCTTGGGTTAAGTCTGCAAGAATAACATGCCGCAGGTCTTCCAGCTCGTCCTCGCTCAACCGGCGTCTGCGAGGTTCGGCACCATGCCCCACCCGGTCTGCCAGCTGCTGGAATACCCGCTGGTAGTAAAGATGCCTGAGCCCGTGCATGTCCGCCTCGGAAAGATCCCTGATGCGGTAGCGGATCGACTGGGGCGCGAAATTGGCGGCATAATGGCCCCAGGGAATATAACTGTTGGCACGCAGGTATTCAAAAACAGCCGTGTCCCCCTGCATGTAATCGCCCACAATGGCACTTTTCCCCTGAACGCCGGGGCGCAGCACCATCACCTCTTTATAACGATCCGGCAGATGCGGGTTATTGGCAATGGTTTCAAAGAGCTCAGCATTATCCACATCCGGGCGCAGCTGTCCATGCACATCCACATAACGCAGCCCTGTCGGCTCGCCTTGGGCGTCCATTTCCATACGGCAGCAGGACTTGGCCAGCCACACCAGTTCCTGCGCGTCGGTGGAGGTCGCGGCCAGCTCATAGCGAAGCGAAAGCGGCAGGCGGCCAATAATCGCGCGAACATTTTCCTCCGAACAATATTCACCCAGGAGAGCACGCAGATTCACCTGCGGCGGCGGCTCCATACGGATACGCTCAGGTTTCTTCGCCGCATTATCCGCCCAGCCGGAATCAATATAAGTACAGCCACGAAACGGCAATGGATTCCAGATTTCGTACACTGCCAGAGCCTGACTGACAACCACATCAGCGTCAGGAAAATTATGGACATTGTCCACGGATTTGCCTGAATCGGTTTTTCCAAGCGTTCCTGTCTGTTGATCACCGCGAAAATTCGCAACCGTGTAGCTCGGTAGATGCCTGCCCACCTGAAAACGTCCCTGCGGGGTAATGCATGTATGCAACATACGTTTCCTCTCACCAATCAGAACTCATGCGTCCGGCCTCGCCGGCTGAGACTCGCCGCACAATTTTCTCATTGCAGCTCAAAAATTTTCAAAAGAATTTGCGCCAAGTTGTAGCACGCCCCTGGTTTTTTGCCAATTGTTTGCCAGGCGACCGCACACATTCTTGCCACCCATCTGGCAACTTGGGCAAAATGTGCACATGACGAATAGATGCTATCAACACTGTTTTTCAAAAAATTGAATATTTATTCACATCTGGTGTCACATGGCTAAAAAACCAGTTAATAGATGCACAAGTCGCATATCTTGCAAAACAAATCCTCTTATCCGGTCAATTATTTGCCTGAAATTCCAAGGGGCTTTTTTGCTTGACAGTGCCAATCATCCATTGGTAATGAATGAGAGCTCAGTTTTTTCGGCGTGCTGGGTAAGCGGTTTCTGGCGTATCAACCATTTCATTCTCTTCTAACTCTCATTCAGGAAAGGTAATTATGTCGTGGTTCATTCAAACGTGTCGGTCATCGTTGGGCAAGAAGTACATCATGGCTCTTACTGGGTTTATGTTGGGCGGATTTCTCTTGGTGCACACCATAGGCAACAGTACAATTTTCTGGGGGAGAAGCGCATTTAACTCCTATGCGCACCATCTTCACTCCTTAGGGCCGTTTGTACCGATCTTCGAGCTCTGTCTCCTGGCTATTTTTGCCATCCACATCTACACTGGCATCACGCTGTTCCTGCAGAACCGCAAGGCGCGTGGTGGTCAGTATGCCATGTACACCTCCGCTGGTGGACAAACAATCGGCTCCAAAACCATGCCGTACACCGGCATTATCATCCTGGCGTTCATCCTCATTCATCTGGCCGGTGTTCGCCTTCCTGAACAGTCTGAAACGAAAACCATCGCTGATATCGTCACTCATATCCTGAACAATCCGGCATTCACCCTCATTTATCTGGTGGGGCTTTCCGCGTTGATCATTCATATCGGCCATGGCTTCTGGTCGTTGTTGCAGACATTTGGTATC
>DAIODL010000172.1:0-4863 GCA_036746815.1 Desulfobulbus sp. | reverse complement strand
GTGAGCGCTGCCATGAGCAGAAAAGTTTTCGTCGTATTCATTGCGTTCTCTTTTAAACTGTCGTGTTTATCGGCCCGTTTCGCCGATGCTTCTTGTTCCATGATAAACGGTTGCCCCGTTCCGTCAAGGCGGGAAACAGAAAGGGGACACCCCGGAGGGCATCCCCTTTTGTGCTGCAGGATAATGCAGTGGTTTTCAGAGAGACATCACAGCATGGCCAGAATAGCCTGCACCAGGTGGTCCGCGCCCTCGCCGATCTGCGCGACCGTAGAATTAAGCATGTAGCAGGGAGTGGTGACCAGCCTGTTTTCCTTGTCAATGGTCACTTCGCCCTGCATGGTGGGCTGATTATGCGCGCCCATGGCCGCCAGATTTTCCGCGGTGGTTGGGTCCTGACCAATAGTCAGGAGGCCCTTGCCCAGCACCTTTGCCAGAATGACCGGGGCAATGCACAGGGCGCCAATGGGCTTGCCCGCCTGATACATACCCTTGATAGCCGCCGCGACCTCGGGGTTGACGGTACAGTTGGGTCCGTCAAAGGCATAGGTGCACAGGTTCTTGGCGGCACCGAAACCGCCGGGGAGCACCAGGGCGTCCGCTGATTCCGGCGTGAAGGTTGAGAGGGCCGCGATATTACCGCGGGCAATGCGGGCGGATTCGATGAGCACATTACGCTCCTCGTTCATCTCCTTGCCGGTGATGTGGTTGAGCACATGGTACTGCTTGATATCCGGGGCGTAGCACTGAAACTCCGCGCCATTTTTATGAATGGCCCAGAGAGTCAGGGTTGCTTCGTGAATTTCCGAACCATCCTGATGACCGCATCCGGCGAGGATGACGGCAATGTTTTTTTTCTTCATGGGATCGTTCCTTGGCGCGGACGGGATGCCGCAGCCTGTTATGGTCGCAGTGCGTAAACGGCCGGCAGGTTCCGGTACCGTTCTCCACAGTCCAGACCGTAGCCTACCAGAAAACCTTGAGCAATATCGAAGCCGGTATAATCAACGTCAATGTCTGCCTTGCGCCGCTCGTCTTTATTTATGAGCGCGCAGATTTTGACTGAGCGGGCGCCGCTGTTGCGAAAATGTTCCTTCAGCCAGACCATGGTGATGCCGGTATCAACGATATCCTCCACCAGCAGCACATCCTTGTCTTGCACGTTGAGTCTGTAGTCCATGGACATCCGGATGGTACCGGAGGATTTGGTGGCGTCGCCGTAGCTGGCTACTCGGATGAAGTCGATCCCCACATCCAGGTCGATGGCACGGCACAGATCCGACGTAAACATGAAGGCGCCGTTGAGTATGCCGATGAGCACCAGGGGAGCCCCCTGGTAGTCCTTGGTGATCTGTTTACCAAGTTCACACACCCGGTCCCGCAGCGTTTCGCTGCTGATCAACAAGGTGCGGTCGTCCTCCGCCTGTTGCATGTTTCCCTCCTTTGCGTTGGTTGCCGGTGGTGCAGCGTGCAGGACAGGACAACCCTCCGATGCCTGATCCTCTGCCTATCATTTCAGGGTAGCAAATTTTACGCGGAAGGGCATGCCGAAATTCCCCGTGCGGTCACAAAAAAAGGGGGTACGAAATTTTCGTACCCCCTTCCACAAGGAGAAAACTGCAGTGACAGGACAACAGTTTTTTTACAGCGCCTTCTGATAAATATCTTTGACGTGCTGATCTTTCGGACGACGCGGGTTGGTCAGACCGCAGGCGTCTTTCTGGGCATTAGAGGTCATGATCTCGATATCCTCAGCCTTCACTTCTTTGCCGTAGCGCTCGCCTAGCTCAATCAGACCGGCAGGAATGCCGATATCAGCAGACAGCTGCTCGATGGCATCAATGGCTTTTTCAGCAGCCTCGCGTTTGGACAAGCCGTCAATGTTTTCACCCAGCAGCTGGGCAATCTTGGCGAAACGCTCCATCTTGGCGATGAGGTTGAAACGGCTCACATGGGGCAGGAGGATGGCATTGCACTCACCATGGGGCAGATTGTAGAAACCGCCCAACTGATGGGCCATGGCATGCACGTGTCCGAGGCTCGCATTGTTGAAGGCCATACCAGCCAGATACTGCGCAAAGCACATACCCTCGCGGGCTACAATGTCCTGCCCGTTGGCCACGGCATGACGCAGGTGTTTGGCAATCAGTTCGATGGCTTTCTCCGCAGCGGAGTCGGTCATGGGGGTGGCGATGGTGGACACATAGGCTTCCACTGCGTGGGTCAGAGCATCCATACCGGTGGCAGCGGTCAGTGCCGGCGGCATACCCATCATGAGCATGGGGTCGTCCAGAGCGATGCCCGGGGTAACACGCCAGTCCACGATGGCCATTTTCACCTTGCGGCTGGTGTCGGTGATGATGCAGAAACGGGTCATTTCAGAAGCCGTACCTGCCGTGGTGTTCACAGCCACATAGGGAGGCAGAGGCTTGGTGGCTTTGTCCACACCTTCATAGTCATGGATGGTGCCGCCGTTAGAAACGACCAGACCAATACCTTTACCACAGTCATGGGAGCTGCCGCCACCCAGGGTGATCAGGCTGTCGCATTTATTCTTTTTATAGACATCAACACCATCATGTACGTTGGTATCGGTGGGGTTGGGTACCGCTTCATCAAAAACAACATAGTGCATGCCTGCGGCGTCCATGAGATCGGTGATCTGCTTGGTGATGCCCGCAGCAGTAATACCCTTGTCAGAAACGATGAGCGGCTTACTCCCGCCGAGATCACGAATCTTGTTCGGGATCTCCTTGGCTGCGCCTATACCGATGAGGGTAACGCTGGGGATGAAGTAACCGTATACTTGCTCAACAATAGCCATGATGTTGCCTCCTTACTTTCTGTGGTTGTCCAATAAATGGTGCCAAAATTTATGGTGAAGCAGGTGTTTCATGTCGATGCCGGTCACGTCTGTGGCCGGCCACGCGCTGTGCCGATATGGTTGGTGCGCGTCTTTTACTATAACAATATTTGTGCCAGATGAAGAATGTTGTATTTTCAGTAAGATGTGTATCGTTTGCGCAAAGGGGGGAACGACATTTTGACCGCACGAGCGGCCTGGTGCCAGTGACACAGTATTTATGAGGAAAAAATGAGTAATGTTAATAAATGGTTAGGAACGATTGGTCATTGTGACCCGGGAAAATGGGCTAATGGGTCATTATGACCCATGAGTTGCAGGCTGGGAGAAGAACGAGGAGAACACGAGCTCAGGGATGGAAACCACATGCCCTTGCGTACTCTGTATGTGTGCGCTTGCTGGCAATAGGGTTTGCTCCGCGTATGTCATATGCGCAGGGTGGATTTATTCTTCCTATAGTCCGATAGTGCTCCTGATCTGATCAGTATAATCATAAATTTCGTTCAGGCTGGCGAGAGACATCTGTGTTTCGTTTCTCTGATTGTCGAAGATGCCCATTCTGGAGGTGGTGACATGAAAATAGCGTCTGAGCTGGCAGCGTGCGCTTCATTCAGACTTGCATCGCAGCATTTACATTCAACCAGCATCGATGGTTTGCCTTCCACCATGATGGCATAGTCAAGTTTTTCACCGTTTTTGCTGCCTCCTCCGTATTGAATACCCAGGTGACCCGATTCAAAACGGAGTCACCAATGTGTACTTCCTTGTTACCGTAATTGGTTGTAACAACAGGAAAAGAGAGAAGTAAACAGCTTTCATTTATTGAGAATATTTTCTACCGTGTTCTTGTTCTGACAAGAAAGACAGGCATGCAAATGAAGGGAAAGCTCCAGAGATGGAACTGTGATCAGGAATACTGCAGGAGTTTGCGGTACAGGGTTTTACGGCTGACGCCCAGAGTTTCGGCGGCCTTTTGCTTATTGCCGTCGTGCAGGGCGAGAATACGCAGGATATGCTTGTGTTCCATGGCCTGCAGGGTTAGGTCATTTTCTCCGGATTCGGCCAGCACCACCAGCTCATGGGGCAGACAAGCTTCGGTGATCAGCCCGTTTTCCGCCAGAATCATGGAGCGTTCGATGACGTTGCGCAGTTCACGCACATTGCCCGGCCAGGAGTAGCGGAGCAGACAGTCCATGGCACTGCTCACGAACCGGTAGTTTTGCCGGTGGTCCGGGCTCAGGCGGACGAGAAAATAGTCTACCAGAAGCGGGATATCCTCCTTGCGCTCACACAGGGCCGGCACGTGGATGGTAAAGGCGTTGATGCGGTGGAACAGCGCTTCGTTAAAGAGCCCCTGCTCCACGCCTTCGGCCAGGTTGCGGTTGGTGGCAAAAACGAAACGGATGTTCACCTTCCGCTCCTCCTTTTCCCCCACCCGCCGGTAGGTCTGGGTTTCCAGGGCCCGCAGCAGGGTGGCCTGCACCTCCAGGGGCAGTTCCCCGATTTCATCAAGGAAGAGCGTGCTCTCATGGGCAAAGGCGAGCAGCCCGTCGTTGGTGGCGGTGGCGCCGGTGAAGGAGCCTTTGACATGTCCGAACAGCTCGCTGCGCGCCAGTTCCTTCTGCAGGGACGCACAGTTTTTGATGATCATGGGGTTGCCGGCCCGGCCGGACTGCTGGTGAATGAGGCGCGCGATCACATCCTTGCCGGCCCCGGAGGGGCCCATGATCAGCACCGGGATGGTGGCTGGCGCCACTTTTTTCACGAGAAAGAGAACCTCGTCGATGCTTTTTGATTTGCCGATGAGATCAACCGTCTCTTCACCTGTTCCATTCTGCTGGCGCAGGAGTGTGTTTTCCCGCGACAGCAGCACCCGCTGCCGGGCCCGGCAGATCATCAGATCCAGCCGTTCCAGGTTGAAGGGCTTGCGCACGAAGTCGTAAGCCCCGCTCTTCATGGCCTCCACCGCGGCGTCGATGTCTCCGTGTCCGGCGATGACGATC
>DAIODL010000171.1:0-4896 GCA_036746815.1 Desulfobulbus sp. | reverse complement strand
GTGGAGCGCGGGTCACTGTGCGTTGATGCATCATCTGGGGGGTGAGCGTAACAAAGACCGCCACACTCGCGGCCACCGCGAGCAGGGAGCCGGTAATGGCCAGAACTTTGCGCTGGTGGAGCTGGACGTGTGAGGATGACCCCTCATCCAGTTGCTGCATCTGCCAGATCTGATCAAGCTGCAGCCACATCTGCAGGCAGCGCTCGCATGAGGCCATATGCTGGAGGCTGGCCTTGCGTGTTTCCTGGTCCAGCCTTCCTTCAACCAATGCGGCCAACGTTGCCTCATTCAGGCACGCGCCTGCCTGTTCGGGCTGTGCCGCTAGCAAGGCCAGTTGCGCCAGTTGCTGTGTCCTGGTTGATATCATGTCGTTTTTTTTCCCACCCATATTTTTTCCCTTCATTGCATTTCACCCGTAACTGACGGCGCTGTGTGGCGAATGTGTCGGTTATGTTGGGCTGAGGAGCAGGCGCAGATCCTCTTCCAGTCCCGCGTCAATGAAATTCAGACGTAGCCGTGCGAGCAGACGGCGCAGCCTGCCATGCACCTGATACCGGTTCCAGCCAAGCAGACGTCCGGCTTCGGTTACGCTGACACCATCATGGAAACAAAGGGTCAGCAGGAGCCGTTCCTGAGCATTGAGCTGGATATCAGCCTGCGCAAGCTTTCTCATCAGGGCTGAAGAGAGTGTGGAGTCTTCTGCGGCAAAAATAATACGTCCCAGGCTATCCAGCATCTCTTGGCGGTCTGTCTGTTCCAGGTGTTGTTCAGGCTGTGACCACTTTCCCTGCTCTTGGGTTACCGGTATATCCTCGGAAAGCCCGGTGTGCTCCGCCGTGCTGCCGCCGCAGGAGGGAATTTCTCCCAGCAGCTGATACGCCGTTTTTTCGGCAAACTCTGCCTGGCAATGCTGCTGGGATGTCAATATTTCTACGGCTTCCATGGGACTATACCGTTCCAGGCAGAGCAAGCGGAAAAGTGTTATCCAGATGCCGCCCAGACGCTTGACCCAGGCGGGTGGCTGAGTCCGGCCAAAGCGGGATCTGGAGAAATCTTCCAGAAGCCGCAGCGTCACTGCCGCAAGATACGTGGCCATGGTGGATTCACCGGTGAAGGCGCGGACCCTGCGCCAATCATCCTCGGCCAGCTTGTTCATCACATACAGCGCCGCTTCTTCGGCAAACTCACCCTTGGGAAACCGGCGGCAGGCCAGCCGGTTCATCATGGGCCAGTGGGTGAGCACTTCTTGATGCCAGGAGGAAACAGCAGCCATAGTTTGTTCGCAAGCGGTGCGTCAAATATTTTTCCGGGCAGCCGGGATGCGGCAATTTTTTTCAACACATCAGCCGACCATTGCCGTCCAAGGAAATACGTGAGGGAAATTATCCTCAACAATCCTTGATCCTACCAAAAAAAAGGAGAGCCTCCCATGAAGAAAAGAAACGTTTTACTGGTGCTGGGCTGTCTGCTCATCGCCATGAGCGGCTGTCATTATGAACCGCATCCTGAAGGAAAGAGCAGCCACCAGGTGCAGACCCCTCACCGGGAAACCGCCCCGACCGCGCAAGTTGCTGCTCCTGTGCCCCTGACCGACCAGGCATCCGTGCAGAGGTTGGCAGAACCCGCTATGATGCGCAACAAGGCCATGTTTGCCGGAGCAAAGATGGCGCCGGCGTCGTACAGAGTTCCGGTCTGGAACACGGAATCCTACAATGCGGTCAAGGAAAACGGCTTCATCAATACCATGCATGCCCCGCTCTCCACCTTCAGCATCGACGTGGATACCGCGAGCTATGCCAATGTCCGCCGTTTCATCAATGATGGACGGCTGCCGCCGGTGGGTGCGGTGCGCATCGAGGAGCTGGTCAATTATTTTTCCTATGACTATCCTAAACCCGGAGGCAACCAGCCGTTTGCGCTCAGCGGCGAAGTGGCTCCCAGCCCTTATCATGAGGGATATCTTCTGGCACGCATTGCGCTGCAGGCCAAAGAACTTCCCAAAAAAGATCTGCCGCCTTCCAATCTGGTTTTTCTGATCGATGTGTCCGGCTCCATGCAGGCCAACAATAAACTGCCTTTGCTGCAGCGTGTTTTCCCGCTGCTGGTTGACCAGATGGGACGCCGGGACAGGGTATCCATCGTGGTGTATGCCGGTGCGGACAGCGTGGTGCTGCAGCCCACCGCCGGTGACCGGCACCAGGCAATCATCAATGCCATCAATCATCTGCAGGCCGGCGGGTCCACCCACGCTTCCAGTGGTATCCGCACGGCCTATGAGCTGGCGCGCAAAACGTTTATCCGTGGAGGCAATAACCGGGTCATCCTGGCTTCGGACGGTGATTTCAACGTCGGCGTGACCAGCCGCGACGAGCTGGCCCGGCTCATTGAAAACGAGCGCAGGAGCGGTGTGTACCTGACCGTGCTCGGTTTCGGTATGGGCAATTACCATGATGACACCATGGAAATACTGGCTGACAAGGGGAATGGCAACTATGCCTACATCGACTCCTTCCAGGAGGCCAAAAAGGTGCTTGTCAAGGAGATGAGCGGCACCCTGTTCACTCTGGCGAATGATGTGAAGATTCAGGTGGAGTTCAACCCGGCCCGGGTGGGCGCCTACCGTCTCCTGGGCTATGAGAACCGGGCCCTGGCCAATGAGGATTTCAAGGACGATACCAAGGACGCCGGTGAGGTGGGCGTGGGGCACCGGGTCACCGCGCTCTATGAGCTGATTCCGGAAGGCCACAAGGATATTCCCCAGGTTGATCCGCTCAAATATCAGCAGGTTGCTGCCTCGCAGGCAGAGGTGCAAAGGAAGAATATCCGGCTGGGCAGTGAGCTGATGACCGTGAAGCTTCGCTATAAACCCAAGGGGAAGAGCGCGTCCGTGCAGATGAGTCTGGTGGTGGGCGCCAGTGACATGCACCAGCATCCATCCACGGATTTTCGGTTTGCCGCGGCCGTGGCCGGTTATGGCATGCTGCTCACCCATTCCCCCTATCTGGGGGCGTTCACCTGGGAGCGGTGCCAGCAGCTGGCCCGCGAGGGACGCGGCGCGGATGACGACGGCAACCGGGCGGAGTTTTACCGGCTGGTGGAAACGAGCGCGCTGCTCGCCGGACAGCCGGAGGCAGAGGCACCGGACCAGACAAGGCCTGTTCCCATGCCCTTACTGCGGCGGGGTGTGATGAAATAAGAAAAAGTCCGCATGCCCACGGCCGCAAGGCTTGTGGGCATGCATTTTTTAAGAGGGACGTCTCAGTACAGCAGCTTTTCCCACTCCAGGGTGGGAAAGACGTTCAGCAGGTGATGATCGTCATCCACCATGCGTACTTCCAGATGGCTGAAAGAGGCCTCGGCCAGCGGTCTGGTCACCGCGGGCGGGCAGGAGGTATCGTGGGTGCCCATGATCGCCAGCGTCGGTACAGATATTTTTGTGGCTGGCGGCCGGTAGCCCGCGAAATTGAGCGCCGGTGCCAGCAGCACCAGCCGGCGGCACCGCTCCGGATGTCTGCTGGCATAACAGGTGGCCATGAGGCCGCCAAAGCTTGACCCCACCAGCACCAGTTCTCCTGTAAGGGGCGCTATCAGCTCGTCCAGCTGAGCCATCCGCTGTTCCAGGCTGCCGTCAAAATCACGCATCTGCACCTGGGGAAAATGTTCCCGCAGCCAGCGTGCCTTGGTGCACTGGATCGATGAATCGAGCCCGTGCAGGAAAAGTGGGGTCACCGCCCCCGTAGCCGCTGTCATTTCATGCACCATGCATAGGCGTTCTGGAACATGCGCAGCCAGGGGCTTACCGCAAGCTGCTTCATGGACTCCGGCAGCCAGTGGCACTGCCAGGGCAGGAAAGTCCTCTCCGGATGCGGCATCATGGCCAGATGGCGGCCGTCGGGTGAGCACAGGCCAGTGAGGCCGCCGGGAGAACCGTTGGGATTGAAGGGATACGATTCGGTGGCCTTACCGTCATCATCCACGTATACCACGGTGGCCATCTGCTCGGCGAGCACGCGGTCGCGAATGGCTGAATCCGGGAAGTGCAGGTAGCCCTCTCCGTGATCCACATGGATGCCAAAAACCATGTCTTCCATGCCCTTGAGCATGATAGATTTGCTGGGCAGCACTTTTACCGTGACCCAGCGGGACTCGAAACGGCCACTGATATTGCGGATGAAGCGCGGCTGCTGCTCCGGCGCCAGCCCCTGCCAGGGCACCCAACCCAGGAGACCGAAGAGCTGGCAGCCGTTGCAGATACCCAGGGTGAAGGTATCCGGGCGGTTGTAGAATTCGTGGAACCGGGTTTGCAGCCGCTCGTTGAAACGGATGGTGGCTGCCCAGCCCTTGGCGCTTTCCGGCACATCGGCATAGGAAAAGCCGCCCACCGCCGCGATCCCTCGAAAACGCGTCAGATCAATACGGTCGGTCAGAAGATCGGTCATGGTCACATCCCATGGCTCAAAACCGGCGCTGTAAAAGGCCGCGCTCATCTCGCGGTCGGAATTGGACCCCTCATCACGCAGAATAAGGACCTTGGGTTTATCCTTTTGCTGAAGAATCGCAGGCGCCGTGGCCTCCGGGGTAAAATGCAGCTGGTACTGCGGTCCCTTGCGGTCCAGGATGCGGTGTTTTTCCTCGTCCGCGCAGTCCGGGTTCATCTGCAGCCGCTCCAGCTGGTAGCTGGTTTCCTCCCACCACTGCCGCAATAGCTCCATGGAGTCGTCCAGCACCAGTTCACCGTTATACTGAATGATAATGGCCTTTTTGGAGGTTGTAGAACCCAGAGCCAGGCAGGGGATTTCACGCTGCTTCAGGTACTCCTGCACCTGATCGAGGTGATCCCACTCGCATTCGAGCACCAGTCCCAGTTCCTCGGCAAACAGGGCGCCAAGCGCCGTG
>DAIODL010000170.1:0-4897 GCA_036746815.1 Desulfobulbus sp. | reverse complement strand
CATCTGGAAATGAAGACTGTGGCCGGAACGGTCGGCAATCACATGTCCCATGAGCGGAGCACCCAGCAGCGCCATATCACCGATTACATCCAGCACCTTGTGCCGGACAAATTCATCAGTGAACCGCAACCCGCCCTCATTCAAAATGGAACGGCGGTTCCAGTGAATGGCGATGACATTATCAAGCGTACCACCCAGCGCCAGTCCATGCTGCCACAGCTGTTCCACCTGCTCGACAAAACCAAAGGTCCGGGCCGTGGCAATCTCCCTGGTGAATCGTTCACGGGTGACTTCCAGGGAATAACGCTGATCCTTGATCAACTCGTCATCAAAATGAATATGCCCGGTAACCTTGAATCCCGCATAGGGCTCAATACGGATGGACTTATCCCCTTCAACATACGAAACAGGCCGGGTCACACGGAGAATGCGGCGCAGCGCCTTCTGCCGGCGCCGTCCCGCGGACTGCAGCAGACGGACAAAAGGCCCGGCACTGCCATCCATAATGGGGGTTTCCTCGCCATCAATCGCGATCAAAGCGTTGTCAATGCCACAGGCGCGCAGGGCAGCCATTAAATGCTCGGTGGTGGAGATATGCTTCTCCTTGTCACCAATGGTTGTGGCCAGACGAGTATCAACAACCTTATCAACCCGCGCGGGAATAACAGGTTTACCGGCAAGGTCCGTGCGGACAAACTGAATGCCCGTGTTCGCTGTGGCGGGATGAATCGTCAGATGCACAGTTTTCCCTGAATGCAACCCAACGCCCACACAGGAGACAGACTTTTTAACCGTATATTGATTTGGCTCGATTGAAACTGCCATGTTGTATCCTTATTTTGTTGTCGCTGTTCCTGGGTACAGGTGCCAGTAAGCCGACTTCTTCTTATCACCTACCTTGACAATGCAATATATAGTCCACTTTGGATTTCCCCTGCATAAACAGGGGACACCGGCCTGATTTAACGATAAAATAAAGTACAAATTTTTATATTCCCTTTAAATGATTCTTCAACTGGCACGGAAAGTTGTGGCAAAAAACACACAGTCTTTTCCCTTATTCACTGTGTTTTTTTGCACACAGTTGATAACAAACTCTATACATTTAAGCTGACTTTTTCTGAATCAAGTTCATTGTTTCTTCATCTGCCGCTGGTATATTGCAGGCTGCAGGCGGCTGTATCTCAGTGTGAAGCATCATGCGTGCAGGGTTCGTACGATTGAGGATATTTTATGCGCACAACGTTTCTCCCTTTTTCCAAACCATCCATTTCTGAGGCGGATATCAACGCGGTTACCGAGGTTATGCGTTCCGGCTGGATCACCACCGGCGCCAAGGCCGCCGCCTTTGAACAAAATTTTGCCGGATATTGCGGGGCATCTGGAGCGGTAGCACTTTGCTCCGCCACTGCCGGCATGCACCTTCTGCTCACTGCCATGAATATTGGACCTGGAGATGAGGTCATCACCCCATCCCTCACCTGGGTATCCACTGTGAACCTGATCACCCTTTTGGGTGCTACACCTGTCTTTGCGGATGTGGACCGTGATACCCTCATGGTGACGCGTGAGACTGTCGAGCCGCTTCTTACCTCCCGTACCCGCCTGATTATTCCGGTGCACTATGCCGGGGCGGCGGTGGATCTGGATTCCCTGCGCGCCCTGGCCGACTCCAAAGGAATTTCCCTTGTTGAGGATGCCGCCCACGCGGCGGGCACCCTCTACAAGGGAAAAACTATCGGCAGCCAGGGAACAGCTATTTTTTCTTTTCATCCCATTAAAAATATCACTACTGGTGAAGGTGGCATGTTCTGTTCCGACAACGCCGAATTAGTAGAACATATCCGCCGCCTGAAATTTCACGGACTGGGGGTGGACGCCTTTGACCGCGCCACGCAAGGCCGCTCTCCCCAGGCGGAAGTGCAGGAGCCCGGCTATAAATATAATCTGACCGACATGGCTGCAGCCCTTGGCTTGAGCCAGCTTGAACGGCTTGATGCATTCAATAAAAAACGGGCGGAGCTGGCTGCCCGTTACCATGAACTCCTGGCCGGGGTACCTGAAGTATTGCCGCTTGGTCTGCCCGACTACCCTATGCAGCATGCCTGGCATCTCTTTGTGGTGCGGCTGGTCACGGAAAAAGCCGGGATGGACCGTAATCATTTCATGGCCGAATTGAAAAACCGCAACATCGGCACGGGTATTCATTTCAAGGCCGCACATCTGCAGCGCTACTACAGGGAAACCCTGCAGCTGCCGACAGACGCACTACCCAATACAACCTGGAATTCAGACCGCCTCTGCTCGCTGCCCCTGTTCCCGGATATGGCATTACGTGACGTGGATGATGTGGTACAGGCAATCAAGGAGGTGCTTGCATGACAAAGTCGCCTGATTTTTCCATTGTTATTCCCGTGTTCAATGAACACGAAAATCTGCCTGAGCTCATGGAGCGTTGTCTGACTGCCTGCCGCAGCACCGGCCGCAGTTTTGAATTTATTCTTGTGGACGATGGCAGCCGGGACGGCTCCCGCGATATGATCCTCCAGGCTGCAGATCAGCACGAGGAGATCATCGGCATCATTCTTAACCGTAACTATGGCCAGCATTCGGCTGTTTTTGCGGGGTTACAACAAAGTATCGGCGACATAGTCATTACCCTGGATGCGGATCTGCAGAATCCGCCCGAGGAGATTCCCAAGCTGCTGCAGGCCATGGATGAAAGCGTCGATGTGGTGGGCACAGTCCGCGCCGACCGCAAGGACACCCTGTTCCGCCGCATGGCTTCAGCCATGGTGAACCGCATGGTGCAGCAGGCCACCGGCGTGATGATGCACGACTACGGCTGCATGCTGCGCGCCTACCGCAGGTCCATTGTCGAAGCCATGCTGCAGTGCCAGGAGCGGTCCACCTTTATCCCTATTCTGGCCAACAGTTTTGCCGGCGGCACCGTGGAAATTCCCGTGCGTCACGCACGCAGGGAAAGAGGACAATCCAAGTACAGCCTGTGGAAACTGATTTCTCTGCAGTACGACCTGCTCACCTCCATGTCCACCTTCCCCCTGCGCCTGCTCTCCTTTACCGGGGTGCTCATCTCCATGTGCGGCATTGGTTTTGGCCTTTTGCTGATGATGCTGCGTATCATCTTTGGTGCGACCTGGGCTGCGGAAGGCGTGTTCACACTCTTTGCCCTGCTCTTTGTGTTCATTGGCGCGCAGTTTGTCGGCCTTGGACTTTTGGGAGAATATATCGGCCGCATCTATCAGGATGTGCGCAACCGGCCCCGCTTCTTTATTCGTGAAATCAAAGGACAGCGGCTGCCACCGCAACCCTGAACCCTTTGTGCTCTGTTGATTATTTTTTGGCGCTCACGCGCAGGAGTTGTTTATGAAAGTTGTTGTTCTCGCCTATAACAATATCGGCTGTGTCGGTCTCAAGACTCTGCTTGCTCAAGGTTTTGAGGTTGCCGCTGTTTTCACGCACCACGACGATCCCCAGGAAAACCTGTGGTTCGATTCCGTGGCTGAACTGGCTGCAGCCAACCATATCCCCGTGTTCGCGCCGGACAATATCAACCATCCCCTCTGGGTGACAAAAATTAAAGAACTGGCGCCGGATCTCCTGTTCTCCTTTTACTACCGCCAGATGGTAGGTAAGGAAATCCTGGATATTCCCGCCAAAGGCTGCATCAATCTGCACGGATCGCTTTTGCCCAGGTACCGGGGCCGCTGTCCGGTGAACTGGGTGCTGGTGAACGGGGAGACTGAAACCGGCGTCACCCTGCACTACATGACGCCTAAACCTGATGATGGCGACATCATCGGTCAGCAGGTCGTGGCTATTGATGAGGCAGATACTGCCCTTACCCTGCACGGGAAACTGGCTCAGGCTGCGGCTCAGCTGCTTGCCGCGGAACTGCCCAAAATCAAGGCGGGTACCAACAGCCGCACGCACCAGGATGCGAACCAGGCCACCTATTTCGGCGGTCGTGGTCCCAGGGACGGAGAAATCCACTGGACAGCAAGTGCCACTGCCGTGCGCAATCTGGTGCGCGCTGTCACCAAACCTTATCCCGGCGCCTTCAGCTATCTGGTAAACCGCAAGTGCTTCTTCTGGCAGGTGACGGTTACCCCCCGCACCACCGACGCCCAGCCGGGCACGGTGCTCGCAACCAGTCCGCTCACCATCGCCTGCGGCAAAGACGCAGTGATTGTGGAATTCGGGCAGACGGAACAAGGCATTTATCAGAGCGGCGAGCAGCTGGCCCAGGAGCTGGGCCTTGTGGTGGGGATGCGTCTGGGTGGTCAGGCGGGTAACATCACCAGCCTGCGCCGCAAAAAAAATGTGCTTATCCTGGGCGTGAACGGCTTTATCGGCAACCACTTAAGCAAACGGCTTCTGGAGAGTGAAAAATATATCGTCCACGGTATGGATTTGAGCGCCAACCGCATTCCGCATCTGCTCAGTGAGGCGGATTTTCATTTCACCGAGGGCGACATCTCCATCATGCGTGAATGGATTGAGTACCATGTGCGCAAGTGCGATGTCATCCTGCCGCTGGTGGCCATTGCCACACCCATTGAGTATGTGCGCAATCCTCTGCGCGTGTTTGAGCTTGATTTCGAGGAAAACCTGCGCATTGTCCGCTACTGCTCAACCTATGGTAAACGCCTCATCTTCCCCTCCACCTCGGAGGTGTACGGCATGTGCCAGGATGATGAATTTGACGAGCAGAAATCCAATTTCGTACTCGGCCCCATCCACAAGCAGCGCTGGATTTACTCCTGCAGCAAACAGATGCTGGACCGCGTTATCTGGGCCTATGGCGCCACTCGTAATCTGCCCTTCACCCTGTTCCGTCCGTTCAAATGGGTCGGGCCCAAGCTGGATTCTCTGC
>DAIODL010000169.1:0-4907 GCA_036746815.1 Desulfobulbus sp. | reverse complement strand
GGTTGAAGGTATGCAGTTTGACCGCGGCTACCTCTCCCCGTACTTTGTCACCGATCCCGAGCGCATGGAAGCCAGCATGGATGAGCCGCTGATTCTCATCAATGAGAAGAAGGTTTCCAACATGAAGGACCTGCTCCCGGTGCTGGAAGCTGTTGCCAAGATGGGCAAACCGCTGCTCATTATCGCTGAGGATGTGGATGGCGAGGCACTGGCCACCCTGGTTGTCAACAAACTGCGTGGCACCCTGAATGTGGCTGCTGTCAAGGCTCCTGGCTTTGGCGACCGCCGCAAGGCAATGCTTGAGGATATCGCCATCCTCACCGGCGGCCAGGTGATCACCGAGGATCTCGGTATCAAACTGGAGAATGTCACGGTCAATGACCTGGGCACCGCCAAACGCGTGGTAATCAACAAGGACAACACCACCATCATCGATGGTGCCGGCGACAAGGACAAACTGAACGCCCGCGTGAAACAGATCCGCGCTCAGATCGAGGAAACCACTTCTGATTACGACCGCGAGAAACTGCAGGAGCGTCTGGCTAAATTGATCGGCGGTGTTGCCGTCATCAATGTGGGCGCCGCCACCGAGATCGAGATGAAAGAGAAGAAAGCCCGCGTTGAGGATGCCCTGAACGCCACCCGCGCCGCTGTTGAAGAAGGCGTGGTTCCTGGCGGCGGTGTGGCTTATATCCGCTGCCTGAAGGTGCTGGATACCCTGAAACTCGAAGGTGAGCAGGCGCTGGGCATCAATATCGTGCGTCGCGCTCTTGAAGAGCCGATCCGTCAGATCGCTGCCAACGCCGGTTGCGAGGGCTCTGTGGTTGTCGAGAAGGTCAAGCACTTGGACGGCGCCATGGGCTTCAATGCTGCTTCCGAGAAATATGAGGACCTGATTGAGGCCGGTGTTATCGATCCTGCCAAGGTTACCCGTTCTGCCCTGCAGAATGCGGCCTCTGTGTCCGGCCTGCTGCTGACCACGGAATGCATGATCGCCGAGCTGCCTGATGATGATAAGGCTCCGGCTGGCATGCCTCCTGGTGGTATGGGCGGTATGGGCGGTATGGGCGGCATGATGTAATCGGCCCCCCTCGCTTACGCGAACTCAGCCCTCTTTCGGGATTTTTTCCGGAAGAGGGCTTTTTTGTGCGCTGCGTGCCACCAAAATTTGCCGAATAGAGCACGGCTTTTTTCTTGACAAAGCAGGGCTCTTTCAGCATAATGCTCCGGTTCACGGTTTCTTTGTTCAGGCAATTTTGGCGATGTAGCTCAGCCGGTTAGAGCATACGGCTCATATCCGTAGTGTCCGGGGTTCAAGTCCCTGCATCGCCACCATATATCAAAGCGGTTTACGTGCGGCTGATTATTCAGCATAACGCGTAAACCGCTTTTTTTTTCTTCTTGATCGTTCACAGGGGCCGGGAAAAAGTGAATTGCTGTTCCTCCGGAGTTGTTGTTTGATCAGGCGTACACCAAGGTCGTATTGAACTTGAAATTAATTGATGATATTGCCGATCACGGATTTGGATGCATTTGTGAGGATTATCCGTCAGCGGGTGGATATCTTCGTAGCTCGTATAGAGCAAAGAGTTCTTCTGTTGCCGGTTGAGAATGTATTTTCTCTATGGTAGAGGAAAATATGAGCTTGTAAATAAGCAAGATTGAGTGATCCTAAAGCAGGGAGGGCTAGTGTCCGAACGGCTGAAGTATGAGCGCTTTGTCTGGTTTCATGCGCAGGTCAAGCAGCACCATTTCCCAAACACCAGGAGCCTTGTTGAGGAGTTTGAGATCTCGGAGCGAACTGCCCAGCGAGACATCGATTTCATGCGTGATCGGTTATTGGCACCATTTGCCTTTGATCGTCGACGTAATGGTTATCGATATACCGACGACACTTACGAGATCCCGCTCCATTGGCTCAACGAAAATAACCTGTTGGCTCTGGCTCTGGCGGCAAGGCTCGCCTCAACCATTCCCGATACCGCCGTCAAGGAAGATCTGTGCCGTTTGGTCGGCCGGATGCTTCGACTCTCCCACAATGAAAGCTACGCTTGCCTCGATCGGCTGGGCGATAAAGTTTCGGTCAAAAACATCGAATACGCCAAGGTGGATGAACATTTCTTCCACCTGATTGTCCGTGCCCTGTTCGACGACCAGGCACTTCGCATCACCTATCATTCACCCTATGACGACACCACGAGCGAAAGGCTGGTGCAGCCACTGCACCTGATGCATTATATGGGCAGCTGGCATTTATTCGCCTGGTGCACGAAAAAATCTGTAATCCGAGATTTTGCCCTGGCCAGGTTGCGAGCCGTTGCCATAGCCGACATTTTCATTTCCGTTCCCGACAATCTACCCTCCATCAAAGAGTTCACCCGCCGCCATTTCGGCATTATGCAGGGAGAGTCATCTATCATGGTGACGCTTTGCTTTGCACCAAAAGTCGCTCCACGCATCAGCGAGCAGATCTGGCATCCAGACCAACAGACCCGCCTGACTCCGGACGGCAGCCTGCTGATGCGTTTTCCCACGGCTGATTTCCGCGAACTCATCCGCAACATCCTGAGTTACGGCGCCGACGTACGGGTCCTTGACCCCCCGGAGCTGCAAACTCTGGTTCAAAAGGAAATCGAAAAAATGCAAAAATTGTATACGCCCTGACATCGGTTGGCAGGGCGGTGGTGATAGGGTGTTTGTATATTCAGAAAGCAAATGATGTTTTTTTGAACAGAAAGCGATGAGGGCAGTTTTTTATCTGTCCATGGAGAATGGAAATCATGGGCTATTACGCACATTCGCTGGAGGGTGAAGACAAGTCAAAATGGCAGACACTTTCCGAGCATTTGCATAATGTCGCCGGCCAGGCGGAAAAATTTGCCGCAGTATTTCAGGCAGCGGACTGGGGATATGCTGCGGGGCTGCTGCATGATTGCGGCAAAGCCTGTCCCGAATTTCTTGCCAGATTAGAGGGGGAAAAACAGCAAGGTTGATCATGCAACCTTTGGTGCCAAATTGGCGAAAGAGCGTTTCGGCTTTTGGGGAATGATGTTGGCTTATGTTGTCTGTGGCCACCATGGTGGCCTGCCGGATGGAGGGAATCAGGAAGGTCAGTTGCATTACCGGTTGCACAAGAAAACTGCTGCCACCGAACCGCCACCGGACATCAACGAAATCCAGGTATTACCCTTTCCTTTTCAGCCGGAAGAAACATCTGCTGTCTTTAGTTTGACCTTCTTCACGCGCATGCTTTTCTCCTGTCTGGTCGATGCTGATTTTCTTGATACCGAGGCTTTCTGCTCTGTAGAGAAAGCTGTGCAACGTACAGCCAGAGCGGCCGCTGACATGGGTCAACTGAGCAACACCTTGCAAAAATTTTTGGCCCAAAAACAGTCTCAGGTCCAACCTGGCAAGGTGAATGACGCCCGCCGGAAAGTCCTGGCGGGTTGTCTTGCGCACGCACACGATGCGCAGGGACTCTATACCCTGACAGTGCCTACCGGTGGTGGCAAAACGCTTTCCTCCCTGGCCTTTGCCCTGAAGCATGCTGCAGAACACCATCTGCAGCGGGTTATCTACGCCATTCCATTCACATCCATCATTGAGCAGAATGCCGAGGTCTTCCGTCAGGTTTTGGGGAAAGAACATGTGCTGGAGCATCATTGCAATTATAGGGTAAAAAAAGAAGAGGACGATGCGCCTGCCGCGCAATGGCAGAGTTTGGTCTCGGAAAACTGGGATGCCCCCATTGTTGTCACCACAAACGTGCAATTTTTTGAGTCCTTATACAGCAATGCAACCTCGCGTTGCCGCAAGCTGCATAACATCGCCGGTAGCGTGATTGTCCTGGATGAGGCGCAGGCCATTCCCACGGAATATTTGGAGCCTTGCCTCATGGCTCTGCAGGAACTGGTTCAACATTATCACTGCACAATCGTTTTGTGCACAGCGACGCAGCCCGCCCTGCAGGATAGCAAATTGCAGTCCCTGCACCTCCCGCAGGCCAGGGAACTGGTCGCGGATCCAACCGGATTGTATACGGACCTTAAACGTGTGCGGGTGCATTTCATTGGCAAGCTGCCAACGGATGTATTGGCCCAACGTATTGATGCGCACGTACAGGTGTTGTGTATTGTTTCAACCAAGAAGCAGGCACAGCAGGTGGCGTCCCAACTACTGCATACAGAGGGCAGCTTTCATCTTTCAACCAATATGTACCCGGAACATCGGTTGCGTGTGCTGGCTATCATTCGGCAGCGTTTGGCTGATGGCCTGACTTGCCGGGTAGTGTCCACCTCACTGGTGGAAGCCGGGGTTGATCTTGATTTTCCCGTTGTCTACCGCGCCATGGCCGGGCTCGATTCCATTGCCCAGGCAGCCGGACGTTGCAATCGGGAGGGACGGGCCGGGTTGGGCCAGGTATATGTCTATGAACCGGAGGAGCTGCCGGCCATGCCCTGGCTGCAACGACGCATTGTCCGCGCCAAAGAAACCCTGCGGTCTTCTGCTGCAGCTGATTGTCTGTCTCTGTCTTCCATACAACGCTTTTTTGCATCGCTCTACGACGTGGAAGACCTGGATACCAAAAAGATCATTGAACGGCTCAATCCACGTTTGCACAAGGAGTTAATCATTCCTTTCCGGGAAGTGGCATCGGACTTTCATCTGATTGAAGATGAGGGAGTGGGGATCATCATGCCGGGGTTGGCTGAAGACGGAGAGCCGGTTGCCCGGCTCATCAATCAGCTGCGTAATGCCCCGTTTCCCCAGTCTGTTGCGCGGAAGCTCCAACGATATACTGTCACAGTGCACACCAGGGTTTTGTATCGTTTGCAGCAGAATGGTTCCGTTGAAATGATTCGTGACACCTACCCATTTTTGATCAATGCCTCCGCCTATGACCCGGT
>DAIODL010000168.1:0-4928 GCA_036746815.1 Desulfobulbus sp. | reverse complement strand
ACTTCCTGCTCATGCACGCCATGGGACCCAATGTAGCCGGTGTTATCGGCTCCGCGGTGGCCGCCGGTGTCATGCTCTCCCTGTTCGGGAATTGAGGAAACAGTGTTCTCTTGCATGACGCATGGGATTGAAGACTTGAACAAAGAAGGAGAAAAGCAAAAAAACAACCGGCAGAAGCAGATGGTCACGGGTGCTCCAGCGGAACAAACTGCCGCTGGAGTCCACGCACTTTTCCGTTCAAAATAAAAGGGACCGTAATTATTTTGAGGAATTAAAATAAGCCTATTCCCTTTTGTTTTATTTTACTACAATACATAAATCGAGCTTTGATCAAAGCCATCTTTTTTGATCTTTGAGCTGTCTTATCACATCCTTTCCCTCAGTTCCTGGCCATCCCCATCAACGGCTTACATATTTTTGCAATGTATTGACGGATTCGTCCAATCCTTTTTTCCCTGCAGAGAGTTGAGACACACCTGTTGTTTTCTTTTGACATGTTCGTAAAAAGTCAAAATTCGAGCAGTCACGTCATGTAAAAACAGCACGTGACAAAACTTGAAACATCATGCCCGCGGCTTTTTACGAGAAGGACAATCTTCACACAAAGGAAAAAATATGACCACACTCGTTCTCAATGCCCCCTTTGACGGAGTAACCCTTCCTCTAACCGATGTGCCTGATCCTGTCTTTGCACAGAAAATGGTCGGGGACGGGATCTCCATCGATCCCCTCAACCAGACCCTTTTTTCCCCCATCAAGGGAAAAATAACGCAACTGCACCGGGCACATCATGCCATCACGCTCACTTCTCCAGAGGGCGTGGAAGTCCTGATACATATAGGGCTGGATACCGTCACCCTCAAAGGACAGGGGTTCACCCCCAGAGTCAAGGAAGGTGACACGGTGGAACCCGGCACGCCGCTTATTGAGTTTGATGCGGACTACCTCGCCACCCATGCCAAGAGCCTGCTTACCCAAATCATCATTGCCAATGGCGAAACTGTCGCACAATACATTCCGGCAAGCGGCTCCCTCAAGATGGGCGATCCCTGCCTGACCCTGGAACTAGCAGACAATATTTACCAGGAAACCACAGGCAAAGAGGCTGGTGACGATGGGCAAACGGTTTCCTCAGAACCCGTGGAAATTCTCAATGATACCGGTCTGCATGCCCGCCCGGCGGCAGTCATCTCCAATACGGCAAAAACCTTCTCCTCTTCCGTCTTTCTGCAGAAAGGAGAAAAAAAAGTGAACGCGAAGAGTGTCGTTGACATCCTTGGTCTCGAGGTTTCCCAGCATGATTGCATTACGGTTGTGGCCCATGGCGAGGATGCAGCAGCGGCGGCTACCGCAGTGCATGCACTGCTTGCTGACGAATTCAGTAAAAAAATCGTACCCCGTCCGGCAACACCGGCCGTCGTCCAGACATCTCCTTCAAAAACAGAGGATGACCCCACGCTTTTCAAAGGCATTTCTTCCTCTCCCGGTCTTTCGGTGGGCACCATTTTTCACAAACGCCGTACCGATATTCCGGTCACTGAAGCCGGACAATCGATAGAGCTGGAAGAAAAAGCCCTTACAGACGCGATAACGAACGCCCGGCATCAGCTGCAGACCATGATTACCGAAGTGCAGCAAAAAAATCCGCAACAGGCGGAAATCTTTGCGGCACATCAGGCACTGCTTGACGATCCGGCCCTGCTCGACCAGACCATGGACGCCATCTCGCAGGGAAAAAGTGCCGCATGGTCCTGGAAAACGGCCTACCGCAATCAGGCGGAAAAACTTGCCGCCCTTGAGAATCCGCTCCTGGCCGGGCGGGCCGCCGATCTCCTTGATATAGGCCTTCGAGTGCTCTCTATCATGACCGACTCACCCTTGAGTGATCCGGATCTTCCCGACGGCGCAATCCTGGTGGCCAGGGAGCTGACCCCCTCTGATACCGCAAATTTCGATCCCTCCAAAATAGCCGGTTTCTGTACCGAGGGGTCGGGTGCGACCTCGCATGTGGCCATTATTGCCCGCAGCCTGGGCATTCCGTCCATTGCCGGTATAGATCCGCGCATTTTCTCCGTGGACGATGGCACCCCGGCTATCCTTGATGGCAGCAAAGGTGAGCTGCGTATCAATCCTGATCCCAATAAAATCAAACAGATCAAGGAGCAGCAGGCAAAAGCCGCCCGCCTGCAGGCTGAATATCTGGCGCACGCCGCGGAACCGGCCCTCACCACGGATGGCCACCGGGTGGAAGTCATGGCCAACATTACCAGCGTGGACGAGGCGGCCAAAAGCATCGGCCTGGGTGCCGACGGCATTGGGCTCATGCGTTCTGAATTTCTTTTTCTGGAGCGCGCCGCAGCCCCGGATGAGGAGGAGCAGTTTCAGAGTTACCGGGCGGTGCTTGAAGCACTGCAGGGCCGCCCCGCCATTATACGCACGCTTGATGTCGGCGGCGACAAACCGCTTTCCTACCTGCCCATTGAAGCCGAAGACAATCCCTTCCTCGGCGTACGGGGCATCCGCGCCATGCTCGCTTTTCCGGAACTGCTGAGAACCCAGATCCGGGCGCTTTTGCGTGTCTCTGTAAACCACAAGGCACGCATCATGCTGCCCATGGTAGCCACGCTTCCTGAACTGCGCGCAGTCAAAGCAATAGTTGAGGAGGAGAAGCAACATCTCCACACAGACAAGGTGGAATTCGGGATCATGATTGAGGTGCCTGCCGCCGCGGTCATGGCCGAACAGTTTGCACGGGAGGTCGATTTCTTCTCCATCGGCACCAATGATCTCACCCAGTACACGCTTGCGGCAGACCGCGGGAATGCCAAGCTTTCCGGTCTGCAGGATGCCATGAACCCGGCTGTGCTGCATCTCATCAAAGAGACGGTGCAGGGCGGACACGAGCACGGCCGCATGGTAGGCATCTGCGGCGGCGTGGCCGGCGATCCCCAGGCCGTGCCTATTTTGGTTGGCCTGGGCCTCGATGAACTTTCGGTCAGTATCCCCGTCATCCCAAAAATCAAGGCATGCATCCGCAAACGGAGTCTTGCCGAATGCCAGCAACTGGCGGCAGAGGCACTCACCAAAGACTCGGCAGCCGAAGTTCGCGCACTGGTTTCCCTGGAAGAGTAAAAGGAGCTATCATGGCACAAAAAATTTTGAGCAACGCTTTCGCAGTTCTGCAAAAAGTTGGCAAGGCCCTGATGCTGCCGGTCTCGGTCCTCCCGGTGGCAGGTATTCTCCTGGGAGTCGGCGCCTCTCTTGCAGGAGCACACGATATTTCACGCTGGCTGATCGAGCTTGGCCGCATCATGCAGGCAGCCGGCGATTCGATCTTCACCATCCTCCCGCTCATCTTCGCCATTGGTGTTGCCCTAGGGTTCACGGGGAACGATGGGGTGGCTGCCCTGGCGGCCACGGTGGGCTATTTCGTGCTGGTGGCCTCGCTGGGCATCATCGGGCTGCTGTTTATTTCCATTCTTCATCCGGTGCATCCGCTTGCTCTCCATGGGCCGGGCAAAGCCAGCGTGTTTATCGAACAGGACCTGCAGCGCCATAAATTCAACTGCCTCGATAACAGGGGTAGAACCTTGCAGCAGATCCGTTTCGACGAGATAACAAATTCCCAGCTCACCTGTACCGATACCAACAAAGAGCCCCTGGTGGTGCCCTTCACCATGAAGGAAAACGGTACCGAAAAAGTTGCCTATTACACAACAGCAACAGGCGAGAGCAAACCCTTTCCCCCAGCCCAGGGACGGGCGGAGATCAAGAAAATTTTCGGCTTTGATTCCATTGATACCGGTGTTTTTGGGGGCATTCTCGCAGGCCTTCTGGCGGCCATGCTTTTCAACCGTTTTTACCGGATCAAGCTGCCACAGTATCTGGGATTTTTTGCAGGCAAACGGTTTGTGCCGATCATTGTCTCCTTTGCCTCCATTCTGCTTGCCGCCATCCTGGCTGTCATCTGGCCGCCCATTGGCGTTGCCATCCGCGATTTCGGCGACTGGGCTGCCTACGGCAACCCGGCAGCAGCCGTGACCATCTACGGCATCGTGGAACGTCTGCTGCTTCCCTTTGGCCTGCATCATATCTGGAACGTGCCCTTTTTTTTCGAGGTCGGCAACTACGTCACCCCCAGCGGGGAAGTCGTGCATGGTGTCATCAGCCGCTTCTTTGCCGGTGATTATGAGGCGGGCATTCTTGGTGGCGGTTTCGTGTTCAAGATGTGCGCCCTGCCCGGTGCGGCCCTGGCCATCTACCACTGCGCCAAACCGGAGCACAAAGCCCGCGTGGCCGGTATCATGGCCTCTGCAGCGCTCACCTCCTTTCTCACCGGCATCACCGAGCCCCTGGAATTTTCTTTTCTCTTTGTGGCCCCGTTTCTCTATGGTGCCCACGCTCTGCTGGTCGGGCTTGCCTATTTCGTGACCTACATCAGCACGGCACGCCTGGGCTATTCGTTTTCCCAGGGATTCATCGACTACATCCTCTTCTTCAACCACGATATCCGTCCCTGGATTATTCTCATTCTCGGCCCGATTTTCGCGGTGATCTACTACAGTGTTTTCCGCTTTCTCATCCTCAAGTTCAATTTCAAGACCCCGGGCCGGGAAGAGGAAACCATCGCTGAACATCCCACCGCGGAAGGGGGCAGCGGTTTTGCGCGAGAACTGGTTCTTGCCTTTGGCGGACGCAGCAACATCAAGGCTATTGACGCCTGTATCACCCGACTGCGCATCGAACTGTACGATCTGGCAAAAGCCTCCCAGGCACGATTAAAGGAACTGGGCGCATCCGGAGTGGTGATTGTGGGCAACAATATGCAGGCCATTTTCGGACCGCGCTCCGAAAATCTGATGACCGATATGCAGGAATACCTGAAAACAGCAGGCGATGAGGCGGAACTGGGTGCACCTGTGGCATCC
>DAIODL010000167.1:0-4939 GCA_036746815.1 Desulfobulbus sp. | reverse complement strand
GCCCCAGACAGACCCGTTTGGTAAACGTTGAAAGAGAGACACCGGCCTGGTCGGCCATGGCTGCGACCTGGCCGTACTCCTCCGGTGTCAGATAGGCTTTCAGCACTTTTTTGTTCGGGCTGGGCATCAGATTTTACCGGTGGAGCCGGCATATTCCGGGGCCCCCTCCTTATTCACCGGAAAGGTTGCCTGGCAGCCATTTCTGAACCCGGAACAGCCATAGAAATCATATTGCTTGCCGGTCTTTTTACTGGTCCCGGTGCGTCTAATCAGCGGCTGGCCACATTCGGGGCATTTGTACTCGCTGGTAACCGGAGCAGGTTTGTTGTCCTGGCGCTCGCCAAGTGCTCCACCTGCATCAGCAAAGGTCACCCTGCATTCCGGATATCCGGTACAGGCCCAGAAGTTATAGCCTTTCTTCACCCTGGATTCAGGCCTGTGCATGTGGCGGAGTGGTTTGCCACATTCGGGGCACTTAGGCGACGTCTCATCAATATAGACGGCCATTTCGCCTTGCAGGCGATCAAAGGCCGCCGTAACGATGGGCAGATACTGCTTGGCACCAGCAGCGATCTGGTCCAGATCATCTTCCAGAGCGCTGGTAAAATCATACTCCAGAAAACCAAAATGACCCGACAGGGCATCAATGGTCTTTATCCCCAGGTCCGTCGGGAAAAGCTGGCGTTTTTCGATCCTCAGATATTTGCGATAGGTGATAATGTTGTCCAGGATCGCAGCATAGGTGGAGGGACGACCGATACCCTGCTTCTCCAGTTCCCTGATCAGTGAGGCCTCTGTATAACGTGCCGGCGGTTTCGTTTTCCTGGTCACGACCTGGCCATCCTGCGCGGTAACACGTGCACCGATATCGAAATGAGGAACCTGATTTTCAGCATCTTTCTCTTTCTCGGTATCTTCTGTCTGGTCGGTTGCCACCAGGGCTTTCCATCCCTGACGCACCAACTGCCGGCCGCGAGCCTCAAATTGTCTTTTCCCGCCATCCACCTCACCTTCCATGGTCAGCGTACGAACGTCATACACGGCATCCTCCAGCTGGCTGGCAATGGTACGCAGCCGAATCAGCTGATAGAGGGCTTTTTCATCTGCTGTTGCACCGGCTTCTTCCTGTTCAATATGCGTGGGACGGATTGCCTCATGTGCCTCCTGAGCACCTGCCTTGCTTTTCCAGGTACGCGTCGTGGGGGGTAAGGGAAAATCATGCTGCCCGGCCCAGGATCTGATTGCGGCAATGGCTTCAGCTGAGAGATTGGGCGAATCGGTACGCATATAGGTGATATGCCCCTGCTCATACAGTTTCTGCGCCAGCTCCATGGTTCTCTTGGGGTTCAGCTTCAGTGTGGACGAAGCCGCCTGCTGCAGGGTTGAGGTGACAAACGGTGGAGGCGGTGCGGAAATACTCTCGGTTTCCTGACAATCAACGACGGTCAGGGCACGAATCGTCGCAACCCGTCCCGCCAATGCCTGGTCAAGATTGTACTTCTCCTCCGGCAACCAGGAGGCTTTCCATCCGGGTTCGATATTTTTCAGCACCGCAAAAGAGAGATCAACACCATAGTGCACCGTGACGTTGAATGCCTGGATGGCCCGTTCCCGCTCAACAACCAGGCGAACGGCGGGCGATTGCACCCGGCCAGCCGACAGTTTCATGCCATTCTGCCCGGACAACACCGGTGAGACCATATACCCCACCAGACGGTCCAGCACACGGCGCCCCTCCTGAGCAGAGACAAGATTGTCATCAATGGTGCGAGGGTGTTCGACAGCCTGTCGCACCGCGCCGGCCGTGATCTCCGTATAGGTCACCCGCCGGGGACTGTCGAGATGAAGGGCCTGGGCAATATGCCAGGCGATGGCCTCGCCTTCCCGGTCCGGGTCCGTAGCCAGGTACACACTCTCGGCATTCTGGGCAGCTGCTTGCAACTTGACCAGGACCTCTTTGCCACGCTCGGTGGCCACATATTCAGGCACAAACGCCGGCGGCTCCACGCCCATTTTCTTTTCAGGCAGATCACGGACATGACCGACACTGGCCATGACGCGAAAGGTGGATCCGAGAAACCCTTGAATCTTTTTCACCTTCCCAGGTGATTCGACGATAAACAGTTTCATTGTTCACTCCTCATGGTGCATGTGCCGGACAAAGGCAGTGGTCAGTTGTGGTTGCTGTTCGGCAGTGCTCAATCGATTCGAGCTGCGATAGACAACAAATGCAGGAGTCATCACTGGAGATACCGGTTTGTCGGCTTTCCTGGTTGCTTGGGTGAGAGTTTGCGCAACGTCGCGGTGACGCTTGGTTGCTTTCTGATCATGATTGGTGACAGCACCACGATTGAGAGCAGCCTGCACCATATCGACATAGCGCCTGCCGCGGACAGGATCAGGTGAATGATACCGTGCCACAGCTGCCCAATTCTGCCCCTGGCGCTTGATTTCCTGCTGCAGAATCCATGAACCAAGCCAGATGTTTGCTTCCGGATCGAGCGCAGCTTCTAACGGAATGTCATATTTCCGGAGCCACTGGTTGTTCACCTGCATGATGCCCGAATCAAAACTCCGTCCATCCAGCTGTGCCTGTCTGGCGGCCGCCAGTGCCTCCTCCTTGGAGTCGAAGACGTACCCCTTCCCCTCGATATTGAGGGTGAAGGGGTTTCTTTTTGATTCGACCTGGGCGATAGCCTGTGTCCACTCGCCGGGTACATGCAGATCAGCGGCAGCAGCCAGGAAGAGAGGCGTAAAGGAATCTGCTGCGGAGGCAGAGGATACGCACGCCAGAAGCAGCACCACGAGGTGCACGAGCCTGATCATCGCTCCACCTCCTCGATTTCTTCATGCACCTCAACCGACGCTTCGAGGAAAATTTCTCTCACAGCGGTGACGCCCCGGCTCTTGTGCAGGTCGTTAAAATCTGTCAGCTTCTTTTGTTTCTCCTCGGGAGTGAACTCAGGCGCAATGACTTTACCGTTGACCAGATCCGCAGCCTCCTTCGCCTTATCCAGGCCGACATTGTGCCCACTGGGATGTTCATGGTCATTATCAGCGCAGATCGTGATCGCGGCGTCCGGGAATTTTTTACGGATCGCAAGCGCTGCGGACGACAGATTGCCCGCATCAAATGCCACGGCCACGGGCAGCCCCGTTGCCTCATGCAGACTGGCACCAGTGGCATAACCTTCCGCAATCAGCACAATCTCCGGATGTTCGCCATTGGCCAGTACACCGTAAGGGATGGTGGTCAGTGCCCCTGCTTTCGGGCAGTCCTTTGCAAACCATTTGCCGCCGGTGGGACTGATGCGCTGCAGGGTCTGCAGCCGGCCGGTTTCAACATTGAAGCCGGGCACAAGCAGGTTTCCCTGTGGATCAATCCGCAAACCATCACCCGACACACCTTTTGTTCTGAGGTACTCATGTTCCTGGGCCGGATCCGCGTGCATCCATTTCGCATAGGCACGCTTCATGGCCTTTTCCTGGACATCGTGACGAATTTCCGCCTTATCCTCCTTGCACCTGGTATTGCATTGCCGCATCAGTTCCTGAGCGTGCGGAGTCAGGCTGTGTCCGGTGTACACCCATTTTGCTTGTTCACCGGTCTTGTAATTCTGATACCAACCCGCAGGGATGCCGTCAGCATGACCACAATAAGCACCATCCTTGGTGCCAGGCTTCGCGCCCGCCACCGGCACACGGTGGATCTGGCCATCCAGGATTGGCTCATCCACAACCAGACCGGCATCGCGCAGATGACCGGCAAACTCTTCACCCGGAGAAACCGCAGCCTCTGCGCAGACCATGTCCTTCTGCCATAACCACGAATCAAAAGCAGCAAGATCAGCACCCGCTGGCGCATACCAGCGTTTTGACTCCCTGTCCCATTTCGCCCCTGCCGCTTTGGCGAAATCCTTTTCCTTGAAAGGGACATTGAGCCAGGTTTTTTCTGTGCTCGTTGTTCCTTCCTTGGGGACCGCTTCCCTTGGAATATCCCGCGTACCGCGACGATGTTCTCCATCGAGATTCAACACACTGGCGGATGAAAAATACGGTGCCAGTTTATCCAGAATCATTTTTCGCTCTTCCGGTGAAGCCGGCTCCGCCTCCGGAAGCGGTTGGCGCAGTCCCTGTGCAGCAGGCACGGGCCGTTCATACTCTTCCACAGCACACAGATCGCGCTTTTCTATTTTCTCCTCAAATAAGGCAACCACATCCTGGAATGTCGTTGCCACAGGGAGAGGGCTGCAGTCATTTTCTATGTCTGCCAATTTCAAAAGCGATTTGTAAGCGCCGGTAAAATTTCCTGTTTTCAGCCCATCAATGAGAAAATAGAATTTCTCTTCACTAATCCGGCGGTAAGTCGCATTATCCCAAAACTGGATTTCACCTTTGGCCTCAACGGATTTCTGCACCAGCAAACGAACGTCGTCAGGTTTGACTTGGGTTAATTGATCCTTTGCAAAACGGTCCAGGGCTCGATCAAGACTGTCAACATCACCGTAATAGATATCGTTTGGAGTGACGCGGATACCATTTTCCGTGGTGTACATCTGCCCATAATCGGAAAAATGGCTTTCAATTCCGGTGAAGTTGCCGTTCTGGAAATACTGGACGCAGTAACAACAATCATTTTCAATGGCATCATCCAAAAATTTATCCGCTTTATCCCGGTAGGTCAGGACTGCGGAAAATCCTGATGCTTCCGCCCTGGATTGAACTTTTTTGAAAGCAGCGAGTGCATCATGATCTAATCGTGCAAACTGCTCATGCTCGGCTTCAAGCTTTTCCATGGCCGCCGATGGCGACAGGGTCGTTGGTTCCAGTTTCTGTTCCAATTCCATGAGAAACCCCCGGATTTTTTCTGCGGCGGCACAGGCGCGCATGATCTCTTGTGGGTCGCTTTCCAATATTTTCACCCAACTATCGACATACG
>DAIODL010000166.1:0-4949 GCA_036746815.1 Desulfobulbus sp. | reverse complement strand
AGCGGTACCGCAGCCATCTCTCCGGGCCCTTGCTGGACCGTATCGACATCCATCTAGAGGTGCCTGCTGTACCCGTGCAGTCGCTCATCAACGAGCCCTCGGGAGAGTCCTCGGCCACTATACGCGAGCGGGTGAACCGGGCGCGCATGCGTCAGCACCAGCGGTTTGCAGGTTCTGCCCGGGTCTACTGCAACGCCCAGATGTCTGCAAAAGAAGTGAAAAAATTCTGCCAGCTCAATCAGGCCGCAAGCGATCTTTTAACGCAGGCCATCACGCGTCTTGGCCTTTCTGCCCGCGCCTATCACCGCATTCTCAAAATCGCGCTCACTATTGCCGATCTCTCCGATGCGGAGCAGCCGGAAACCGCCCACATCGCCGAAGCCATCCAATACCGCCGTCCCGCCTCTGCCTGCTGACTTTTTTTCAAACGGATCTGCGAGTTTTTCATAACCTGTCCATGAGTAGCCGCCAAGAGCTGCTTTGTATCACTCCTGTTTGTTACTATTTTGATAGGAGCAGGTACATCACCATGCAAATTTGTCGTTTTACTGATAGTGAAAATTATTTTGGCAAACAGAAAAAGATAATCAACTTTCTTAATCTTGTTTTTTAACAGGTTAATATTTCATCACATTAGTAATGTCATGCAGTATTTCTAGTTTCAAGTCAGCCGAGACGGCATGATTAGTGCTTTACAAGAAATGACTTTTTTCGTACATCGTTATTTTGTGGACGAATAACGATAAATAAAAAAGGTACCCGCATGAAAACAAAGACTGAATGCGATCCTTCCCCATCTGGAGCCGAAATGCAGTTTCTGCAGCATATGCTTGGAGCTTCATCTGCCAGCAATCCTGTGGTGAGACTCCTTGAGGAGGTACACAACTGCGGTTCGATCAACCAGGCGGCCAAGAACGTCGGTATGAGTTACAAGGCAGCCTGGGAACGTATTGAAAATATTAACAACTTAAGCAGCGAACCCCTGATCATGCGTCAGGTGGGCGGCAGTGGCGGAGGCGGCACGGTTTTGACCGAGGCGGGACACGCCTTTCTTAAACGTTCCCATCTGCTGCGGCGTGAGTTCAACAGTTTTTTGAATCTGTTCTGTGATTCACCTGAAGAAGCTGTAAACACTTTAAAAACCATAAGGAGAATGGAAATGAAAATCAGTGCCCGCAATGTCTGGCTCGGCACAGTTGCAAAAATTGAAAAAGGAGCCGTGAACAGTGTGGTAACCCTGTCCCTGCGTGGTCAGGACCAGATTGTCTCTGTAATCACGGAAAACTCGGTGCAGCGTCTGGGGTTGAAAGTAGGCTCTGAAGCGCTGGCCATTGTCAAGGCATCGTCCGTTATGTTGGCGCTGGAAGTGGAACCTGAGAAAATCTCCGCCCGTAATATTTTGCGGGGTACGGTCAGCCGTCTGGTGTCGGGCGCGGTGAATGACGAGGTAGTGATTGACCTGCCCGGCGGCAACACCGTGACCTCCATTATCACCATGTCCAGCGTGCAGCGTCTGGCGCTCAAAGAAGGTGTGTCCGTTGCCGCAGTGATCAAGGCCTCTGATGTGCTGTTGGCCATTGCCTGATTGTTGCAGGCTCGTTTGTTCTTGAGCTTCTATCCATAAAAAGGAGAATAGTATGCGTAAAAAAACACTTGTTGTGACCCTGTTTGCCGCCTGCCTGTTGATGGCTGCATCCTTTGTGCAGGCAGCCGAATCCATCCACATTTCGTTTGCCGCCAGTCTTTCCGACGCCACCAAGGCTGTGATTGCCCAGTATAAGGCAGCAGGCCATGATGTGGATATTATCACTAACTTTGGCCCCTCCGGCGGTCTTGCCAAGCAGATTGACCAGGGCGCGCCTGCGGATATTTTTGTCTCCGCCAATAAGAAATGGATGGCCTTTCTCCATGATCAGAAAAAAGTGGACACGGCCAGCGAAAAGATTTTGCTGCAAAATACCCTGGTGTTTACCGGTATGCCAAATCCGGCAGTGACCAAGATGGCAGACCTGCTGAATCTGAAACAGGTGGCCATTGGCAGCCCCAAGAGTGTGCCCGCTGGCGAGTATGCAGCGCAGGCCATGCAGAAGGCAGGCATTTATGAAAAAATGATGGCGGAAAACAAGCTGGTTATGGCCAAGGATGTGCGTCAGGCGCTGGCCTATGCCGACCGCGGTGAGACTGCCGGTGCCTTTGTGTACAAGACCGATGCATTGCTTGCCACCAAGGCCAAAATTCTCTTTGAAGTGCCTCAGGATCTGTATGCTCCGGTGACTTATCCGGCGGCGTTGACACCGGCGGGCGCCAGCAGCAAGGCAGCAAAGGATTTCTATGCCTTCCTGTTGAGCCCTGAATCTGCAAAGATTTATGCCAAATACGGTTTCAGTCCTGTCAAGTAATGACGTTTTTTTGTTGAACTGGAATGTCTTTCCTCCAACCGTCAGATATTGACGCGATTTTTCTGTCTCTGAGGGTGGCGACCACTGCCACCCTCATCTCCACCCCTGTTGGCATCGGTGTGGCCTACATGCTGGTGCACACACGCATGCCCGGCAAAACCATTATAGAGGGTATCATTCATCTGCCGCTGGTTCTGCCGCCGGTGGTGATTGGTTATCTCTTGCTGCTCTTGTTCGGACGCTACGGGTTTCTCGGGCAATGGCTGGATAAGCTGCATATCCATGTCATCTTTACTATCACCGGTGCCATCATTGCCTCGTCCGTAGTGGGATTTCCGTTGCTGGTGCGTTCTATCCGCCTGGGTATGGAGATGGTTGATCCTGCCTACTGGAACGCCGCCCGCACCTTGGGTGCCAGCCCCTGGAATGCCTTTCTTACCATCATTCTGCCTCTTTCCGGACGAGCCGTATTCGCCGGTATGACGCTTATGTTTGCCCGCAGCCTCGGAGAATTTGGCGCCACCATTCTGCTGGCAGGCAATATCCCCGGCGTGACCCAGACCATTCCGCTGGCTATCTACGAATACACCAGCCAGCCGGGAGGTGACCGCATGGCACTTTCCTTGTGTCTGGTCTCCATAGCCTTCTCATTCATTGTGCTCATGGCGAGCAGTCTTGCCAATAAATCCATGGAGCGGAAATAGCCATGGAGCTTGATATTGATGTAGAGAAACGCCAGGGCGATTTTTTGTTCCGCGCCTGCTTTCATTTGCAGGGCAATCGTATTGGTTTGTTCGGTCCATCGGGCAGCGGTAAATCCACCCTGATGCATCTGCTCGCCGGCCTGCGCCGCCCGGACAAGGGCCACATTGCCCTGGACGGCACAATGCTTTTTGACAAGGCTTCCCGTACCAATATCCCGCCGAATCAGCGGCATATCGGGGTGGTATTTCAGCATTCGCATCTGTTTCCGCACATGAACGTGCGGCACAATCTGCTCTATGGATGGCGGCGGACCGAGGCCAAAAAACGGCACATTGATGTCGATGCCATTGTTGACGTACTCAATCTGGAGCATTTACTCGACCGGGGCGTGAATCTGCTTTCCGGCGGTGAGCAACAACGCGTGGCCCTGGGCCGCACAATCCTGAGCTGCCCCCGGCTGATTCTCATGGATGAACCGCTCACGGGCCTTGATGAGGAACTCAAATTCCACATCATTCCCTATATGAGCAAGGTCTTCTCTCAGTTCAATATCCCACTCATGTTCATCAGCCATTCGCTTCTGGAAATGCGGCTCATGACCGAACAGGTGCTGCTGGTGGAAAAGGGTGTGGTGGAACGCTCCATGGCCACGGAAGATCTGGCCAAGTCCATATGGGGCGCGCCAAAACAGGGGTATGTGAACCTCCTGCATCTGGGACAACCCCAGCCCCACGGCGATCTATGGGCCTATGACTGGGGCGGTCAGCAGCTGGTACTCACCGAACACGGAGAAAATAAGGAAAATGTATTTGAACTGGATGCACGGGAAATCCTTTTATTCAAGCGACATCCCGAGGCGACCAGTGCCCGCAATCTGCTGCGCTGCACAGTGCATAAAATGTTTACCGTGGGTAACCGGGTACGCCTGGAGCTCATGAGCGGCACGGAACAGCTGATTGTGCAGATCGTGCCTGAATCCGTGCAGGAACTGGGCATCAAAGAGGGCGGTGAAGTGATAGCGGCCATCAAGGCCTCGGCCTTCCGTCATCTGCTCTGACGTTCAGATGTTTTTTCTCTGTTCAGCCCAGTTGCTCCTGCTCAATCCACAGCTGAAAGCGTTGCACCAGCTGCCAGAAATCAGCGATTGCCTTCTTGCCCTCGTCAGTGAGCCAGGCGCCGCCGCCACTTTTTCCACCCGCCTGTTTTTCCACCAGAAGCTTGGGTGCAAGGTTGTTCATGTCATCCACCAGATGCCAGGCGTGGCTGAAACTCATCTGCATTGATTTGGCTGCCGCGGAAACTGAACCCAGTTCGCCAATGCGCTCCAGAAGCACCACCCGGCCCCACGACAAATAGGTCATTCCCTGGCGTTCAACCCACAACCGACCCTTAATATTGAGCCCACCCTGCGGTTTGCTGCTCACCATGGCATTTTCATTGGTGGGCTTTCGTGTCTTTGGCATATTCCCCTCCCTGGATACCAAAATGGCAACCTTCCTCGATAGTTGGATCACAACTACCGCATGAGAGGAGGTTCAATCAAGTGGAATTTCATGGAAAAAACTGGTTTATTTCGCCGAAGGCAAAGTGCCGCAGGCCCTCTCCATAATCCTGATTACATTTTTTTCAGCAGTTGATTGGCAGCCACCAGCAGTGGATCCCAGGTGGGACCAAAGGGTGGTGCATAGGCCAGATCACTCTGTATAAACTGTGCCACCGTCATCTGCGCAAGCAGAGCCACCGCCACCGCGTTGATACGGTGTGCCACCTGATCCGTTCCCACCATCTGCGCGCCCAGTAAGCGGCCGGTGGCACGGTCGCCGACCATGGCCACAAAAATGGGTT
>DAIODL010000165.1:0-5015 GCA_036746815.1 Desulfobulbus sp. | reverse complement strand
TGATGTATTCGTTGGTCGCTCCCACCAGCCGCAGCAGCTCCAGTTCCTGTTGGCGGGTATGCAGGGTAAGACGGATGGTGTGTGCCACCATGAAGGTGGTTGTCATGACCAAAAGCGCGCCGGAGAGAAAAACGACCACCCGCATCAGCTGTACAAAAGAATGAAAACGGTCAATCCACTCCTGCCCATACTGAACTTTCACCACACCCGGCAAGGTCTGCAGATAGTCGGAAAAGCGCTTGATACGGGCCAGACTGTCCAGGGAATGTATGGGATAGACTTCAATGGATGCGGGCAGAAAATTGTTGGGCACATTGCTGAGCACATCCTTGTCCTTACCCAGAATTTTCTCGAAACGTTGATATGCTTCCTGTGGCGAGACAAACACGATTTTGTCCACACGGTCAAAACGGAGAATTTTGGTGCGGTACTGTTCCTGCATGGGCTGCGAAGGCGGCTCGTCGAGATAGGCGATTAAACGAAGATCGTCATTAAAGGCGGCACTTACCTGCATTACATTAGTGTAGATGAGGTAAAAAAAGGAAAATATCAGCACTGACAGGGTCACCGTAAACAATGTCGCACATTGCGATTTCCAGGTCAGCAGCATGTTGCGGCCGGTATGGAGGAGCGTGATAAGAAGAAAACGCATGGATTACATCTCCTGATCCTGGTCGGGTACACTGGATTCGGACTGCACGGTCAGAGTCTGTTCCGTTTCGGGAGGCATCTGTTTCAAGAACCTTCCGTCGCGCAGGTTGATGACTCGATCAACATTGGGGTGATAGATATTGGTGTCATGAGTGGCGATCACCAGGGTCACGCCCCGGCGATTGAGCTGGTTGAACAGGGTCATGACCCGATCCGTGGTTTCCCCGTCCAAGTTGCCTGTAGGTTCATCAGCCAGCACAATTTCCGGTGAATTGGCCACTGCCCGGGCAATGGTCACGCGTTGCTGCTCACCCCGGGACAGGTCACCGGCCCGCGTCGCATACTTCCGGTTTAAGTCGAGTTGCTCCAGCAGTTCCCGCGTGCGCCGCTCAATCGTCGTACGCGGGGTGTACACCACTTCCATGGCTACGGCAATGTTGTCGGCCACGGAACGGTCTTTCAGCAGGGCGGCATCCTGCGAGGCCATGCCGATTTTGCGGCGCAGCAGGTACATTTTGTTGCGCGACAATTTTTCCAGATCAAAACCAGCCACCTCAATCATGCCTTTGGTGGGCGGCTCTATGCGGTTGATCAGACGCAGCAGTGTCGTTTTGCCGGCACCGCTGACACCGGTCAGGAAGACTTTTTCCCCGCGCTTTATCTGCAGTGAGATATCGATGATAGCCTGTACATCCGATGTATAGGTTTTACTGACTTTGACCAGTTCAATGATCACGTCGGGAAAAGAAGGAGATTCGTTGGCGGACATCAATTCACCTGGGCAACGTTGAAAAAAAACAGAGAGATCGATTTATGTCTTTGCCGTACGTAAACAATAGACCTATACCACAAAAAGTATCATCTTTTTGAGTTTATAGCGTTTGCAGCCTTTGTACAGCAAAAAACAGCGATAACCAGAGAATTAACTGGGATAAGGCGGCGCGGGGAAAAATCGTTTACGCGGCCTTGAGTCCTTGGGTATACTTAATTTTTTTATTGCTGGCAGTTCACCTGTGGCAGGCATTTTTTAGAGGTTTTGTATGCAATATAAAGCAGTATTATTTGATTTGGATGGTACGCTTCTCAATACATTGACGGATCTGGCCAATGCCGGAAACCGGATGCTGGCGGCCCACTCCTGGCCTACGCATCCTGTGGATGCATATCGGTACTTTGTCGGTGCAGGCATTGCCACGTTGGTGGAAAAACTATTGCCCGAGGACCAGAGACAGCCTGAACATATTGCAGCGGCCTTGACGGGCTTTAAGCAGGAATACGAGAAAAACTGGCGTGAATGCACGGATCTGTATCCTGGTATTGCAGAGATGCTTGATCAATTGATTGCAACTGGTGCCAGAATCGCCATTTTGTCCAACAAACCCGATGGCTTTACCCAGCTTTGTGTGCAGGAGTTTTTGTCGTCCTGGCCTTTTGCACCGATACTGGGGCAGCGGCCGGGCGTGCCCAAAAAACCAGATCCCGCGGGTGCGCTTGATGCCGCCCGTCTTTTGGGATGCAGTCCGAAGGAAGTGCTCTATGCAGGAGATACTTCCATTGATATGCATACTGCAGTCTCAGCCGGTATGGAACCGGTGGGAGTACTCTGGGGATTCCGCGATGCTGACGAGTTGCGCACCTCTGGTGCCAGGCATCTGATCGCCCATCCACGGGAACTGGTGTCGTTGTTCGCCGCTTCCCTGTAACTTCAAATTGCTATAGATTTTTTTGCAGGAAAAAATTGTGCTTGCTTTCAATGCTTCATTTCTGACTGCCCTGGCTCACCCCTGTATCGGTGCGTTTATCGGCTATCTGACCAATAAAATAGCCATCCGCATGCTTTTTCGTCCGCTGCACCCCTGGTATGTATTAGGGGTGCGCTTGCCCATGACTCCGGGTGTCATCCCCTCCAAAAGGCATTTACTCGCCAAAAGTATTGGTGCCATGGTGGGGCGTCATCTGCTTACCAGCCAGGATATCGGCACTGCTATCTCCAAAGAACCTTTTCAGGAACATCTGCAGGAGGTGGTTGAACGTCGTATCCGTGGAGTGATGCTGCGCGATCTGGGCACCATTGGCGAAGAAATTCCCCGTCAGTTCCGCGCCTATTTCAAGGTGGGTGTGAAAACCATTAAATATCAGCTGGCCGCAAATTTCTCCGCCTATCTGGCTGGCGCTGAGTGTGAAGAGCAGTTGCGTACAGCGGTCGACAGATATTTCGATACCCTGGCCGGGCAGGAAATCAACATTCTGATGAACCGGGAGAATCGGCAGTCGCTGTACCTGGTTATCGATGGTGTTGTGCGCGATTTGCTGTTGAGCGAGCGGACCACCCTGTGGCTGGGCGATGGCCTGGCGGCAGGTTTACGCAAAGCGGCCGGAGAAGGCCAGACACTGGGCGATGTGCTCTCTGCGCAAGGTGTGGATGTGCTACGGGAAATGGTGCGCGCACATTCCAGCCAAATTCTTTCCGGACTGGGACACATGGTGGCAGATCCGGTTATCCGTGGCCAGGTGATTACTGGCGTTCTGGCTGGTGTCGATCATTTTTTGGACGCGCTTGGACCCATGGGAGCCATGGCCCGTGGTTTTCTGGAACGCGATACGCTGGAACAGAAGATAAGTGAGTATCTCACCGCCAAAGAGGCGGATCTGGAGGCCTGGTTTGTCAGCCCCGCCATTCGTTCACGCCTGGAAACCGTGCTGGTGCAGGGGGTGGATGAACTGACAGCCAAACCGCTTTCCGAATTACTGGCCAAGCTTGCAGACGGTGAACTTGAGCAGATATGCCGCAATATTGCCGCGCGCATGCTTAGTTTTGTGCAGGATGAGAAATCGTTTGCCGGTATCAGCGTGCTGATCCATCTTGGCATGGAGGATCTGCTGGATGGTGGTCATAAAAGCTGGGGCGATGTGGGACACCAGTGCTTTGGCGAGGATGAGGGGCCGCATCCGCGTGAGATTGTGACAAGCGAGATCCTTGCCCTTGTACGTTCGCCGGGAAGCGAACGGATGGTGCGTTCCCTGCTTTCCACCCTGATGGATTCCCTGCTCAAACAGCCGGTGGGGAAACTTTATGATCTGGTGCCTACCGGTATTCGCAAGGCATTTACCGGAACCATGGTACAGACGGTGAACCAGATGCTGTTGCAGGAAGTGCCCGGCGTGATGGAATCGCTGAACATTGAACGGGTGATTTCAGAAAAAATCGATGGGCTGGATCTGTTGCAGCTGGAGCAGTTACTCCTCTCCATTATGGAAGAACAGTTTAAATACATCAACATGTTCGGTGCGATTCTGGGGTTTCTGCTGGGCTTGATGAATCTGGTGGTGATTGAATTTTTGTAACTCTCGGCAGGGCAAGCAGAAAACCAAAAGGGCCTCACGCGGAAAGCATGAGGCCCTTTTACTTGCTGTTTCCTCGACGCTCAATGTGCCAGGGGATGCAGTTCCACCCGGCGATTTTTTTCCCGACCGGCTGCAGTCTTATTATCGGCAATAGGATTTGCCTCACCGCGGCCGATAACGGTCAGCCGGTTTTTATCAATACCCTTTGTTTCGAGATAATTGGCCACGGATTGTGCACGTGCTTTGCTGAGCTCTATATTTTTTTTGGCATCGCCATGAGAATCGGTAAAGCCGACGATTTCCACTTTCAGCGCGCTCAGCTGATTCAAATCACTTACCACTTTATCAAGGACCTGTTGTGATTCCGGAGTTACTTCAGTGGTTCCTGTTTTGAACGTGACACCTGAGAGCACGATGGACTTGTGCGCGTCAACGATAGCTGGCTTGGCTGCGGGCGCGGGAGGTTGTGTCTCTGCAAGTGGTTGCGGCGCGGGTTTTTCAGGGGCTGGTTCCGCTGCCTTGGCTGCTGCTGCGGCAGCCGCAGTCTGCAGCTCAGTAACCTGTTTTTTCAGAGCCTCATTTTCATCCTGCAGTTTCTGCAGCTGTTGACTGATGGTAGCCGCTTCATCGGTCTTGCTTTGTGCTGTAGCGGTTGCCGTCTCCAGCTCTTTTTTCATCTGCTCGGTATTTTTCCCCACATCAGTCAACTGCGACTGCAGCGTGGCAACCTGCTGTTCCAGTTCAGGCACCTGGCTCGATTTAATTTTCTGGTTGGCCGCGGTCAGTTCCTGTGCCTGGGTTTTCAAATTTGAGGTGGCGGCTTCAAGTTCCTGGCGCAACTGCATGGCTGCGGCATTGCTGGTATCAGTGGCTTTTTTGATGGCATCCTGCTGGGCCTGCTCCCCAGTGGAAATTTTTTCCTGCAGCTCGGCTACCTGCTGCTTGGCGGCCTGCAGATTATTCTCGGACTCGGTAAGTGCGGCTGTTTTAGTCTCCAGGCTGGTCTTCAGCTCCTGTGC
>DAIODL010000164.1:0-5016 GCA_036746815.1 Desulfobulbus sp. | reverse complement strand
AGCGGAGGACCCGTTCGCTGATACCCAGTTCCTCGGCTGCGTGGGTTTGCACCCAGTTGTGGCGCTCCAGGGCTTCGATGAGTAGCTGCCGCTCCAGGGAGGCCAGGCGTTGGTTCAGGTCGCCGCCGGTTTCCGGGCCCTGGTAATCCCGGATTTCCGGGGGCAGGTCGCGCAGACCGATCTGCGGTGAGCGGGCCAGTGTCAGGGTGCGCTGCAGGACATGCTCCAGCTCGCGCACATTGCCCGGATAGTGGTACTTGGTGAGCTGGTGCAAAGCCTGATCATCGAAACGGGCCTTGCTGCCGTACTTATCCAGGAAGAAGCTGATGAGTGCGGGAATGTCTTCCTTTCTTTCACGAAGCGGCGGAATATCCAGCGTAATGACATTGAGGCGGAAATAGAGATCCTCGCGGAAGCGGCCGTCCGCAACCATCTGTTTGAGGTCGCGGTTGGTGGCGGCGAGGATGCGCGTGTCCACGGCAATGGCCTGTTCTCCGCCCACCCGGGTGATGGTCTGCTCCTGCAGGGCGCGCAGCAGCTTGGCCTGCACCGGTGGTGGCAGCTCGCCCACCTCGTCGAGAAAAAGCGAACCCTGGTCGGCCTGTTCAAACACGCCGCGCCGCCTTGCCACCGCCCCGGTGAAAGCGCCTTTTTCATGACCGAACAGTTCGGACTCAAAGAGCGACTCCGGCACGGCCGCGCAGTTGAGCGGCAGAAAGGGCTTGTCCTTGCGGGGGCTCAACTGGTGGATGAGGCGGGCCAGCAGTTCCTTGCCCGTGCCGGTTTCCCCGTGTATGAGCACGGTCCAGGGGCTGGCCGCCGCACGCAGGGCCAGCGACAGGACCTGCCGCATGGGCTGGCTGACCGCGATCATGCGGATGGGCAGGGCATTCACATCAAGACTTTCCTCCACCTGCGCCACGTCCTCGTTGATAAAAACGCGCTCCTCAATGGCGCGGATTTTGGCCAGCAACACCTCAAGATCAATGGGTTTTTCAAGAAAATCATCGGCGCCCAGGCGCATGACCTTCACTGCTGTATCCACCGCGCCGTAAGCAGTGATCATGATCACCCGCGCGAGCGGATTGATGGCCTTGATCCTTTCCAGCACCTCATCGCCCTGCAAATCAGGCATGCGCTGATCAAGGAGCACCAGATCAATGGGATGGCGCGTGTACTGCTCCACCGCCTCCTGTCCTGTGGCAGCCTCCATCACGGCAAATCCCTGTTTGGTAAGAAAACCAGCCAAGAGACCGCGCTGGAGTTCTTCGTCGTCAACAATCAAGATGCGCATGGTATGTCTCCTGAAAGAGGCTCGGAGCCTTGGGGATGAAAAAACAGGGGTAGCCGCACCCGGATGGTGAGCTGGCCTTCCTTGCTGTCGGGCAGGATGGCGAGACTGCCGCCATGGGCCTCGGCGATTTTGCGGCACAGCGCAAGTCCCAGTCCCGTGCCCCTGGTTTTGGTGGTGAAATAGGGCTCGCCAAGGCGTTTTTCTTCTTCAGGCCGCAAATGGTAGCCGCCGCTTACGATCTGACATTGCCAGAAATCATGCCGGGCCATCGCCTCGACGCGGATGAAACCGCCGCCGCTGACTTGCGCTTCCACGCTGTTTTTGACGAGATTTTCCAGGAGTTCGGCGAGGAGATGCTCGTCCGCCTGCAGAGTGATGTCTTCCGGGCCGATGAGGGTGCACTGCAGATGCTGCGCATGCATGGCTCCCTGATACAGCGTCTGGATGCGGCGGATGAGCGCCATGGGGTTGACTGCACAGGGTTCCGGCCTGAGCGGCCGGGTGAAGCGCTGTAGCTCGGTGATGATCACTCCGGCACGCCGCACCGCCTCTTCCATGGCCGCGACCAGTTGCCGCTGGTCAGCATCCAGGTTGGGTGATTCCAGGGACAGGCGCGTGAGCCCCATGCTGATGGCGTTGAGCGGGTTACGCACCTCATGGGCAATGGTGGCGGTGGCACGCCCCAGGGCGGCGGCCTCGTTTTCCCTGGCCAGGAGGCGCTCAAAGGTGCGGGTGCGTTCCAGGTCCCTTTGCTGGGCGCGATAGAGAATCCAGGAGAAGAACAGCCCCAGTCCCAAAAGGAGCACCGCAAACAGAAGAAACTGGCGGCGCAGTTGCTGCAGGCGGTTAAAATAGCTGGTGGCGTCGAGCCCGATCGCAAGCGTGTTGTGCGCCGTGTTCACCAGTACCCGGGCGGTCATGGAGTCATGGTCGTCCGTGAGCTGTACATCCTCCTCCTGTGCGGCAGTCGGCCCGCCTGTGCTGATACGCACGTAGCGTATGCCGGGCAGATGGGAAAGATTGTTCAGCAAGGTGGGAAGGCTTGTTTTCTGGCGCAGGGCCAGCACGGCGTGAGCATCCATGCCCAGCTCGATACAGCGGATATTTTTCGTGTCACCGGTATAGGTGAAACGCACGGTCTGCCGGGACTGGTCATAAACCAGCTGATTCGGCTGCGCGCCGCAGGCAGGTAAGGGACTGAGCCAGCCGGCCGGACCGCTGGTGGGTTTATCCTGGGTATTCACCACGGTGATGCCCCGGAGGCCGGTTTCCTTGGCCAGGGCGGTGAGTTCGTCGCTGTGCAGGGGATCAATGGTGTTGAGATAGGCGATGAAACCGGCCTTGTCGCGGAGAAAACCGGTGGTGAGGCTGTCGATGGTGTTCTGGGCCAGTTCACCATTGGCAAGATGTTCTTCAATGATGGCGGCAAGCATGCGGGCGCGGGCCTGGGTACTCTGGTGCAGGTCCCGGTTCATATCCACCATCTGCCAGAAAAAGACAGCGATGACGACCGCGATGAGCAGGCCGAATCCCAGCAGATTCAAGGCCCAGGAGGGGATGGCCGGCTGTTTTGCCGTCACTGATTCGGGCACGTCTGTTCTCCGTTCGCAGGACCCTGCTGATTGCAGCCGCGGTTCCAGCCTTGTCCGTATCCCGGGCCGCCTCCGTTCCCTTGGCCCGCTCCTCGTCCATACCCCCGTCCATAACCGTGCCCGCGTCCGTTGTGTGGGCCTGGTCCATGCCCGCGGCCTCCCTGTCCCCACATCATGCCGCGGCGGCACATGCCCAGGCGGGCACGCACGCCGGTGGGATCCTGACCGTAGCGCATGCGCAGTTGCTGCATTTCCTCTGCAGGTGTCTGCGGTGTGGATGACGGGGCCGGCTGTACGGCCTGTGCCTGCTCAGTTTTACTGACCACTCCTGCGGTCTGGGCGGCTCCCCCGGTAATGGGCAGGAGCAGCCAGACCACAGTCAGCAAAGCGGGCAGGACAATATGCTTACAGCTGAGGCTGCGCGGTTTCATAGATGACCTCATAGAGGGCATGCGGATCCATGCCATGGGCGGAGGCAACCTCCCGCAGGGTCTGCTGCGGTGTGGCCGTGATGTTTCTGGCCGCGAGTTGTTCAATCAGCTGTGCCTGGTTCAGATGATACTTGCTGCACATTTCAGTAATCGTCATCCGTCCAAGCCCGGCCGGAGGCTGCAGGGGCAGGCCCTGGGGGGCGCTCACAGCGGCAGTGCCGCCCTGCATGGCTGCAAACACGGCCTGCGGCGTCATGTGGTTGGCTTTGGAGATGGCCAGAATGGACTGTTCGGGCCCGGTGGTTTTGATGCCGGCTTTGTCGAGATTGGCCTGCATGGTCTCAAGCTGCAATCCGGTGCGTTTGGCAAAAAGGCTCAGGGAGGAGAGCTCGGCATGGCCATAGGGCGGTTCACCATACTTCTGCGCGGCCGCGGTCTTGAATGATTCATTGAGGGTGAGAATCGCGCGGAACGGCTGGATTCCCGTCAGGGTGCCGGCAATCACCACCGCGTTGATCAAGAGCGCGATTATCAGTGATGGCGCGGAAATCTGGCGGGCCTTGTTTTTCAAGGCATTGATCATGCCCGTCCAGTTGTAATACAGGTGCAGCAGACCGGCCAGCAGGAAGAGCAGGCCGCTGGTGATGTGGATATCGCCCCACTGATGTTTATCGAGTCCCAGTGTATGCCAGTCGGACCAGTACGCCACCCGTCCCTCTGGCTCGATATAGAGGATGACGCTGGTCAGGATAAGCAGGATAAAGGCGATCAGCAGGGTGAGTGAGGTCAGTTTACGCGTGGTCATGAAAGGCTCCTTGGGTGCGAAAAAAGGATATTGTTTTTTTCCCTTTTGAGCTGGAGCGCTCAGGAAAACATAAAATAACAAGCAGGAACTGTGCCGTTTGGAAAGTCACTCGTTTTTTGTCCTGCTGTGCGCAGTCCTGCTCTCTTTTGTACCTGAAAAGAGCTGCAAACAGGAAATTATTTTCGACATTATTGTCGAGCAGGGGTGATGTCTGTCGTTTTACAGCACTTTCTGCGAGATCTTATTGAAAAGCCGGAATGATTTTTCTATATCAAAACCCAGTGGGTACCATTGTCTTTGTGCGCAGTAATGCGCTTTATCGGTGCACAGCAGAGAAAGGAGGCTGGCATGGCAACGCCGTATCAGAATATCAGTGTGGAAGGAGTGCGCCAGTACATGGCTGGGCATCAGGAAAACGAATATGTGCTCATCGATGTCCGCCAGCCCGACGAATACACGCGCGGTCATGTTCCCGGTGCCGTGCTCATCCCCCTCGGCGAAATTTCCGCCCGCATCAACGAACTGCCAGTGGACAAGGATGTGATCGTCTATTGCCGCTCCGGGCACCGGTCGCAGGCGGCCTCGGTGTTTATCACCTCCCAGACCCGTGTGGCGGGAACGGTCTACAACATGGAAGGCGGCATCATGGCCTGGAACGGGCAGCTGCTGCCGGATACACCCAATATGAAAGTGTTTGATCTGACTGGCAGCGAGCAGTCGATTCTGCACCGGGCCATGGATATTGAAAAGGGGGCGGACCTCTTTTACACCAGCCTGCGTGATCGCTATCCAGGTATCGAATGGGCGGAGAGCCTGGGCACGCTTGCCAAGGCTGAAGAGAATCATGCCCATATTTTTTATCGGTACTGGGCGGAGGGAGAAACCAATCCCCCC
>DAIODL010000163.1:0-5019 GCA_036746815.1 Desulfobulbus sp. | reverse complement strand
ATGTATTTTTATGTGTTACTGCCGTGGGAAAAGATGAGGCGTGGTATGCCCTAATGATGGGGAAACAGAAAACTACGAGCGGCCGCAGCAAATGGCCGGATACATCAGATGTAATGGCAAAATGCTTACTTATTGGCGATGACCTGCAAATCCATCGGGCTGCAGGTGATATTGAAGGTTTTGAAGGGGCTGCTACTGAGTAATGTTGTTATTTCCGGCTGAGTGTAGGCGGCATTGATTGAATTTATGAGTCTATAACGCATGACCCGGGGTTTTGTGACAAGCCACATGAACCATTTGACCGGTGCTGCGATGTCACGTCGAAGATCTGAGATAAACATGCGGCCTCCTGGCCGCAATACTCGCCAGATTTCCGCAAATGTCTGGGGAGCATCAAACCATTCATGAAGTGATCTGCAGCTGAAAACGGCGTCAAACGTCTCCTGGTCAAAGGGCAATACCGAAGCACTGCTTTCTATGTATACAGTTTTTCCGGTAAGTCTGTATTGGGACGCATTACGACGGGCAACAGAAATCATATCAGCACTGATGTCGAGACCTGTAAGTATTGTTCCTTGAGTATGCTTCAGCCATTCCAGTCCTAGGTATCCGGGGCCCGGGCCGATTTCGAGGACATTGCCTGTGGTGATGCCTGACCGAATGATTGCCTCTGTTTCCAACCATCCGTTATCACGGAAACGTCTCTGCATCCGGTCATAAATTTGAACCGTTACCTTTCCATGGATACCATCATTGGTCTCAATAATTCTCTCACAAATCAACCGGTTACCTCCATTCTACAGTATGACAACCAGAAAAATGCCTTTCAGGAACACCTCCACACAACCTTGATAGTAATGCCGGGTGTGTTGTTCGGCTCCAGATGGAGATGTCTGCATAGACTCCGTACCAGTCACTTCATCTGTTAAGAACAGTCATTGATGCATGTGTGGAAAATCACCTGGGGCTGGTTAGCAAGAGGACAGCGGATACCTCTTTTCATTATTTCTGTTTTTCCTCCAGCAGCCGGGTGAGCGATTTTACCATCTCTGGTTTTATGCGTTTGTTGTAGATGTCCTTCCATATTTTTTTCCAGCAAATCATACATATCCGCTGAAAAGATTTCCGTGAAGTGCATTTCCAGATCTTCACACACGGCAGCCATATAGCTGTGGGCGCACTGATTATGAAAGTGAATGGAGGTGCTTAAACTCTCGGCGTACTTATCACGAAAGACCGCCTCTTGAGACAGGTCCCAGATGAGTTCGATGAAACGTTTGCAGCCCACAGCACGCCGGCAAACGTGCGGATATCCTCCATGATGTCCTGAAACATGGCCATGTTTTTTTCGATGGATTTAATGTGCTGGGCGACATGAATAATCTTGAATGTGTGCTGTGGAAGTTTTTTCTGTATGAAATGGATATACTGCAAAGTGACACTCACGCCTCCTTTGAGACTACCGTTTAACGGTATAATTTTTATACAAAAAATCCCATTTATTGAAAGATTTTGCTGAACGGAATTTAGAAATATTGTATATTCTGTTCAGTTTTATCGATACTGGGGGATGCCCTGATATCGGTGTGTTGCAGACCAGAAATTTTTTCAGTCACATACCTCTCTTGTAGATAAATAAGAAAAGGTCAGGCAAATGTTCTTTCCCTCTTCCGGTGTCACTGTATCGATCTGGATTCCGCCGCTGGTTGCCTTTGTCCTTTCTTTTCTGGCCTCCATGGGCGGTGTTTCCGGGGCTTTTCTGTTACTGCCCTTTCAGATGTCCGTGCTCGGGTATACGCATCCGTCCGTAAGTGCGACCAATCAGGTCTTCAACATTGTGGCCATTCCCTCCGGTGTCTACCGCTATTGCAGAGAGCGGCGCATGGTGTGGCCCCTGACCTGGGCAGTAGTTGTGGGCACGCTGCCCGGTGTGCTCATTGGCGCCTGGGTGCGGGTGCAGCACCTGCGCGACCCGCGCGCATTCAAATGCTTCGCGGGTCTGGTCATGCTTTTCATCGCCCTGCGCATGGTACGAGATTTTTTTCGGAAACGGAAAGCCGCCGCACAAACTGCCGCTTCCGGTAAAGCACCTCTCGCCGCCCTCTATGGCGATCCCTCCGCCACGGTGAAAGTCCTGCGGCATTCATTATGGAATATGGCCTTTACCTTCCAGGGTAAGGAATACCGGGTCAAGGGGCTGGGGGTGTTCACCCTCTGTTTTGTGGTGGGCATTATTGGCGGCATCTACGGTATTGGCGGCGGCGCCATTATCGCCCCTTTTCTCATCACCTTCCTGGGATTGCCGGTCTATGTGGTTGCCGGTGCGTCCCTGATGGGCACCTTTGTCACCTCCGTGGCGGGTGTCACCTTTTATTCAGCTATTGCGCCTTATTATCCACAAATTTCCGTAGCACCGGACTGGCGGCTGGGCATTTTGTTTGGGCTGGGGGGAATGGTCGGAATGTATGCCGGGGCCAGGATGCAGAAATATGTGCCCGCGCACCTGATTCAGTGGATGCTGGTGCTGTTGCTTACCTGGACAGCTGGAAAGTATATCATTGATTTTATCCGCTAAACGAGCTGTTCTCCTGCACGGATGCTTCCCTGCTGGCAGTGGTACTGCAACTACAGAAAAAGAATAGTCTCGTCCTTCCCTTGGCCGGGCTCTGGTTCCATGGTATAGACAGCGCATACCTGATTTTTTGACGAACCGGCAATTGTAGGAAGGAGAGGAAGATGGAAATCAAAAAAATCATCATCACCGATATGATCATGGCTGGTAGCCTGTTGCCGGCGGAGGGTTTTGATGCCGAGGCAAGCGCTGATAACCTCGCGGATCTCAAAGGAGAGATCATCGTCGCCTATCTCGAGGAGCACTATCCTGACGTTGAAATGTACGTGGACATCGCTATTCAGAAGGGGAGCGGTGCACAGCGGCCGTTAGAGGCGCTGGCATATTCGGGGGAGGGGGAAATCATTCCCGCCGCATCGCAGGTGCTGCAGAAGGAGCTCGCAACGCTTGTTGATGCAGGCATTGCCGATAAACGCTGGGCGGTACAGAGTGCCTAAAAGTGAAAACCGAGCCTGGTGGTGATGCCATAGCCTTCGGAATTATCCATGCCCATTTCTGAGAAGGGGCGGTCCTGATAGTACTCCAGAGAGAATGTTGTTTTTTTCTGTAGGAAAATCGATGCCTTGGTGCTGTAGCGTTCTTCGGGAAGATAGGAGGCCAGGGCATCGGAAGAACGCATGTAGCCCACGGAGAAGACGGTCGTTTTATTCAGGAATTTAGTGGCATAGGCCAGTTCGCTGTTCCAGGCGGCGGGATCGCCCGATTGTTCGTTACCCAAAGTGTTTGTGCTGCCATGTCCCTCGACCGCCCTGATGTAACCGCCGGTTATGGTGAAGTCGTCAAAACTGTAGCCCAGTGTCAGATTCACGCCACTCTGCACGGACGGTATATCGTATCCCGCATCACCAAAATCCTGCATCATACCGGTGGTATCACCGATATCATATATCCATCCCGCTCCGGCGTGCACCGCTGATTGCCGGTCCACTGTGTAACGGTAACCGAAGGGAGATGAGCTCTCGGTTGTATCATCCTCGTCTGTCCGGGTATTGCCGAGCGCGTCTTCAAAAAGCCAGGAACGTTCCTGCAGCCAGATATCGGCCATTTGAGAAAATTCACCAATGCCCAGACGATTTTTGCGGCCCAGGGGAGCGAAAAACGGAGAGAGCAGCGGTGTATTGGTACGTTTGCTTCTGGTGGGGGTGGCGGCTACCGCGAAGGTATCCTCTGTTACTTCAACCAGCACCATCTGCGCTGTCAGCCGATCGCCCATAATTGTGTTGAGCCATTGCAGCACCGTTTCTGCCACCGGACAGGAACTGGAGGTGAGGACATTATTCTCATCCCCCTGGTCAAAACCGTTGCGGCAGAACCAGAGATCGGTATCGGTATGCTGGGTAAGGCGCTCCAGCTGTTGATATCCGTTCTGGCGGCGGGAAAGCGGATAAATTTTACGGTGTTTGTCGGTGGAAGAGGAAGAAGATTTTTTTCGTGACGATTTCCGTGGTGATGCATGTTTCCAGGTGGCATGGATGGACTGGTCAGACGCGCGCGCATGAGCTGTGGACTGATCGCGGTCTGCCGTCCCGACAGCGGCTGCTGCCAGTGATGCAAGCAGCCCGGTCAGGGAAAAGATGATCAGTAACCAGAAAATTCGCTGTCTCATGAGTCCATAAATCCATGTTTATTGTTTTTAATCATAGCATATTTGGTGGGGCGCGGGAATGCTGGAATGGCCCGAATGAGCGGAGTTAACGGCATCAATGGATATCGCTTCTCAGGTTGCTTGTGTTGTATTTGCGTTTTTTTGCATTAAAGAATGCCTGCTTTGCCCGGGTGCGTGCGCGCATTCAAGGTGGCTAAATTTGGCAAGTTGCGGTACAAACCTGTGAAGAAAACTTAAAAATCAGCCATCTTAGGGTGTTTCTTGCTTCTCCTGGCGGAAAGCTTCCGTCCGGGAGGAGAGGCAGATCATCTGTGGCTTGAGCCTTTATTGACAGAGTATGCGATGACCATTGATAATCCTGATCTCCTCGAAGTACTGTTTCATCCCCGCAAGGCGAGTGTGTATCCGCCGCCCGAGGGGGCTGTCGATTTTTCCGTACCCGTGGCTGAAGGAGTCGACATCAGCTGCCGCCTGTACCACCATTCCCTGGAGCGGCCCACTCTGATTTTTTTCCATGGCAACGGTGAGATCATTCCTGATTATGATGATGTCGGACCTTCCTATGTACGGGAGGGACTGAATTTTTTTATCGCCGAATACCGCGGCTATGGCCGGAGCACCGGCACTCCGCTGGTGAGCACCTTTCTGGATGACAGTGATGCCATGTTTCAGTTTGCCCTGAACTGGCTGAAGGAGCAGGGATATACCGGCGCAGTGTTTGTCATGGGGCGCTCGCTGGGTAGTGCCGCGGCCATTGATATTGCGGACCGGCATAGTGAGG
>DAIODL010000162.1:0-5038 GCA_036746815.1 Desulfobulbus sp. | reverse complement strand
GGCGTAGGATTTTCCTGTCAACTGTTGATACTCGGTGAAAATCTGGCGGCGGTCTCTCACTGGTCGTCCGGTGAGTTTTTTTGCCATTTCCATGGCCCATTCCATGATTTACTCCCCGTCAGCGGTCCGCATATTCGGGGGAATCCAGCTGTCCCCGCCATCCAGATCTGGATCTCCATAGAGTTCTGCGGCCGTGTCGTAGCTTGCCTTTGTCGCCCGCAGCAATGCCTGCAGGGTCAGCATGTATTCATTGGCCATGCGCGGGGTGTATCCCTCGGGAAGGGGATTCAGTGCGGGATCAAACCCATTCAGCCACCCCTCAATCGTGGTCCGGGAAGCCTGCATCTTGCGTACAAAACCCAGCTCAAACTCTTCGGGCGTCCGGTTTTCAGCGTCCGCCTCATAACGGGCCAGATCCTTTTCCTGACGGGTGATAAGGTGCTGTTTTGCCTCAATCAGCTTTTCTTTTGTCTTGATCGTGCGGCCGAGCTCTAAAATGGTATCGTTTTTGGCATCCACCAGCCGCTCCAGGGCGTCCTGGATATCCGCCTTATTATTCTCGGACCAGGAGATCGTTTCATCGCCAATGGTCACCCCGGTGTCCGTGATCTGCAGGGTGCCATCGTCGGATAATTTCCGCAGGCGACGCAGCTCACGGTATCCCATCGAAAAAGTGGCGACGGTCGCCAGAAACTGCTCGCCAAAGACCGCCAGATTCTGGAGATTTTCGTCAACCGTTCGTCTTGATAATCCTAAATAATTACAATAACTTTCCCATGATCCAATGCCCGGCAGGTCACGATACACCTTGGATTTTTTTACTTTATCAAGCTGCACCAAACTGGCGACCGTCGCCACTTTTTCAACAAAGGTAAATGCCTGAACTCGGCCTGCCAGTTCATAACTTTCCGCGATCCGGTGCCGCAGATCTTCCGCTTCAGAGATGGCCATTTTGTTCTGCTGCTGATCCATACTCACCACTTCTTTGGCCGCTGTTGATAAAGCATCCTGTTTCCCCGCCATGTCATTCTCCCAGATTGTGTAGTTTTGTCTGATCTTGAGCAATCGTATCTGCCAACTGGGCTTTCTTGCGTGCCCAGAACATCGCCATCCCCATATCCAACTCCCAGGCTCCACCAACACAGCGCACCAGCCGTTCTTCTTCTACCGTGGCCAGGTGACACATCACCGTTCCATGTGGCAGCTCCAGGGCTCTGGATATTTCCTGAGCGCTGACCGGACCTTTTTGTTCGGACAAAAACTGCAGGATACTGATGGACACCCGTACCGACTCTATTCGCTTATAGCTTTTCGCCATTTTTCCCCTCTATCTCGTTTAAAAACAGAGATCGCTTCCGTTTCTCCGCCTTAATTCTCCGTTCTTCTTCGTCCAGTCGCTGGATCTCCGCCCGTAGAGCATCGGCACCGGGCAGGGCAAAGAGGCCCGCAATTTCATTCAAAACCTGCATAGGTCGCATGCATCCTGTCACCAGACAAAAAGCGGGTATAAATTCTCCCGGCATACGGTGGCGATCTTTACTTTCCGATGTCCAGGTATCAATTTGATACTTGGTTATTTCCAGCCCCAGAAGGTGGCTCATTTTCCCCGCTATTTCCCAGCGTGATAATGGACACTGTTTAATCGCCTCAACTTGAGCGCACCTAAATCGGTCACTGATATTGGCAGATCCTTCTTCTGCTTTTCCTGGTTCAGGCGCATCTTGAGCGAGGGTAAGTGCCTCCAGCAGACTCATCTGCCGGGAGTTGTCTATATTTCTTCTGCGCCTAGACATTGACGACCGCAAAATGAGCTGGTACGTTTATTTTACCCAGGACCCTTTTTTCCAATTGCTGCCGATGTTCCCATACCTCGCGGCCAATTTCCCGTGAGATAAGGCGCCGAAGATGTATATCGGCCCTGGGACCAAAACAGTGATCAACCTCCATTCCCAGCACATCGGCAATCTGCTCCTGCACGTGTGGAGCGGTCCGTGTGCCTTTGACGGTTTTCTGCACAGAATGCATGCCAATGCCGATCAGATCGGCTAGGCTTTGCATCGTCATTCCGCGTAGTCTGATTAACTTCTGGAGATTATTCATACATCCCTTCTTATAAAAAATGGGCCGTTGATCTATTTTTGTTTTGTTGGCTACTTTTTTTGAATTGTTAGACGTTGTTTATCATACCATTTTTGATCAGTCAAATATTTTTTGACAATTAGACTATACAAAACACCTCTTTTAACCATTAATAAGATGATGGAATTTAAAGACAGACTGAAAATTGTTCGTGGGTCTCTTTCGAAGAAAGATTTCTCCGAAAAAATCGACGTTCATTTCAATACGATAAGTCGGTGGGAGCGCGGCGAGCAAACGCCATCACAGCGAGAAATAGAGAAAATACTGCGGTTGTACCCGCGTATTAATCCGGCGTGGTTTGTTTTAGGAGAAGGGGATCAGGAAAGGATGGGGCCTTCTGTCACTTCTATAGATGTGGCCACAAGCGATCCTTCGGATCCATTAAATATGGTGGAAGGGATGCATCTGCTCACGCAGATTTATACATCAGGAGATCCTGTTTTTATTCAAGCAATAAACGCAAATCTCAAAGCGTTCTCGCGTGCTCTGGAAAAACAGAATCAGGGCCTGGCCATCGAAGATAGAATGAAAAGTATGGAAGAGGAGGTGAAGGCATTAAAACAAAATATGGATATTTAAAAGCCAACTGATGGGGATCCATCGTGAAGAAAACTTTTGCCTATTTTTTGTTCGTCAAACTTTTTTTGATTACTGGCCATTGTTAACCAAATTTATTCATCTGTAAATCATCGCCAATCACACTTTTTGCAATTTTCATGGTTCAGTTATCTCACCCCCCCTCACTGTGACGGCAAATGTTGCCTCTCCTTCCAATCAGGAACGATTCCTGTTGCACTGGTGGGCGAGCAATGCTTAAGTGCAATTTTCTCTCTTATTGTTAACCAGGTATGCACATGAACGGGCTGTACGATCTGAACGAAGGCAAGGACAACTGCGGCTTCGGCCTCATTGCCCATATCAAAGGTGAAACCAGCCACCGGCTGGTGCAGACGGCGATTACGGCGCTCACTTGCATGACCCATCGGGGCGGCATCGCCGCCGACGGCCGCACCGGCGACGGTTGCGGTCTGCTGCTCCAGAAACCGGATGCCTTCCTGCGCAAGGCCGCGCTTGCCTGCGGCGCCGGCGACCTGAGCGTGCTCTACGGGGTCGGCTGTCTGATGCTCAGCCAGAATGAAGAACGGGCCCGGGCCGCACGCGCGGTCCTCACGCAGGCGCTCGCCGACCAGCAGCTGGCAGTGGCCGGCTGGCGTGAGGTGCCGACCAATCCGGCTAACCTGGGGCCCATCGCCCTTGATTCCCTGCCCTGTTTTGTGCAGGTGTTCATCAACAATCCGGGTTTCAGCGCGGACGAACTGCGCGCCCGCCTGTTCATCGCCCGCCGTCTGGCGGAAAAAAAGTTCGCCCATACAGACGACTGCTACATCGCCAGTCTCAGCGACAGCGTGGTGGTGTACAAGGGGTTGATGATGCCCGCCGACCTGCCTGGCTTTTTCCCGGACCTGGCCGATCCCGAGCTGGTCAGCGCCATCTGTGTGTTCCACCAGCGCTTCTCCACCAACACCATGCCCCGCTGGCCGCTGGCCCAGCCTTTCCGCATGCTGGCCCACAACGGTGAGATCAACACCATCACCGGCAACCGCAACTGGGCCGACGCCCGCACCGGCAAATTCAGGACACCGCTGTTGCCGGATCTTGAAGCCATCGCGCCCCTAGTCAACCGCACCGGCTCGGACTCCTCCAGCCTGGACAATATGCTCGAGGTACTGGTGGCTGGCGGCATGGACCTGCACCGGGCCATCCGCATGCTCATTCCGCCCGCGTGGCAGAACGTGGAGCAGCTGGATGCAGACCTCCGCGCCTTCTACGAATTCAACTCCATGCACATCGAGTCCTGGGACGGCCCGGCAGGCCTGGTCATCACCGATGGCAGGTACGCGGTCTGTGCCCTGGATCGCAACGGACTCAGGCCTTCACGCTGGGTACTGACCCGTGACAACCTGCTCACCGTGGCCTCCGAGGTGGGGGTGTATACCTATGATTTCGGCGATGTGGTGTCCAAGGGCCGCCTGGGCCCGGGCCAGATGCTCTCGGTGGACACGCTGACCGGTACCCTGCGCCATACCCGCGAAATTGACGACGCACTCAAAACCTGTCATCCCTACAAAGAATGGTTGCGCGACAACACCCTGCGTTTGGAGGGCACGCTCACCCAGGACAAAGCATCCCATGAGCTGGAAGGCGAGCCGCTCAAGATGGCCATGAAGATGTATCAGGTGAGCTTCGAGGAATGCGACCAGATTCTACGTCCCCTGGCGGAGACCGGGCAGGAGGCCATCGGCTCCATGGGGGACGACACGCCCATGGCTGTACTCTCCCGGCAACAGCGGCCGCTCTACGATTATTTCCGGCAGCAGTTCGCCCTGGTGACCAACCCGCCTATCGATCCCCTGCGCGAGGCAGTGGTCATGTCGCTGGAAACCACCATCGGCCCGGAACAGCAGTCGATATTCGAGTAATCCGAGCAGCACGCCAGCCGGGTGGTACTCACCTCGCCGGTTCTCTCGCAGGAAAAATTCCGCGCTCTGCTGCATCTGCATAAATGGGGATACCCTCTCTGCCGCCTGTCCCTGGGCTATGATCCGGCCAGGGAAAACCTGGAGCAGGCCATCAGGCGGCTGACAGAGCAGGCCGTACAGGCAGTGCGTTCTGGCTGTGTGCTGCTCCTGCTTACGGATCAGGACTGCTCCCCACCCCGGCTACCCATCCACGCGCTCCTGGCCACAGGCGCGGTGCATCACCGGCTTTCCCAGGAAGGACTGCGCTGCAATGCCAACCTCATTGTGGCCACGGCCACGGCCCGCGACCCGCACCAGCTGGCCTGTCTGATCGGCTTTGGGGCCACCGCCATTTACCCCTACCTGGGCTACGCGGTGCT
>DAIODL010000161.1:0-5047 GCA_036746815.1 Desulfobulbus sp. | reverse complement strand
AAAACCACCACCGCCATGGTGGGGAGTGATTTTGTGGGTGATGATCTGGCACAGATGTGGATTGAAAAGGATGGCACCCTGCGTGCGGTCAACCCGGAGATTGGCATTTTCGGTATTCTCCAGGATGTGAACGCAGAAGGTGACCCCTATCTGATCAAGTGTCTGCGCGGTCAGGGGACAGAGGTCATTTTCTCCAACGTGCTGGTTGATGACACCAACACCCCGCACTGGGTGGGTGATGGTGAGCCGATTCCTTCTAAGGGCGTGAACTTCAAGGGGCCCTGGACTCCGGATAAGACTGATGTACCCATGTCGCATCCGAACTCGCGCTGCACGCTTCTGGCTGAGAGCATCGCCAATCACAACAAGGCTTTCAACTATGACCCCAAGGGTGTGGAGGTCAAAGTCATCACCTATTCCGGCCGTGACAGCAACACCATGCCCCCGATCTGGGTTGCCAAGAACATGGACGCCGGCGTGGCCATTGGCGCTTCCGTCGTGTCCAAGGCAACCGCCACCGAGGTGGGTGCCACCGGCGTCAACCGTCAGCCTTGGGCCAATGCGCCGTTTATCGCCGCACCCATGGCCGAGTATCTGGAGGCCCAGTTCAATTTTTATGGGAATCCCCTGATGACGCATAAACCGATCATGTCCGGGTTGAACTACTTCCTCACCCATGAGGCAAGAGGCGGCAGCGGTAAGGGGCTTTTGGGCGAAAAACGGGATGTGCATGTGTGGCTGGGATGGCTTGAACTGTATGCCCATGGCGAGGTGCAGGCCATCGAAACACCTATTGGCATGCTGCCCAGGTACGCGGATCTTAAAAAACTGTTTAAGGATGTGATCAACAAGGAATATCCGGAGTCGCTCTACACCATGCAGTTCTCCCTGTATATCGACAACGTGGTGGCGCGTATCGATCTGCAGCATGAGGCATGGTCTAAGGAATCGGGTGCGGATAAGCGTCTTTTTGCAGTGTATGAGGAACAGAAGGCTGGATTGCTTGCACTCAAAGCTGCCAAGGGCGATATTGTCAAACCGCAGGATCTGTAATGCGTAATTGATGGTTTGCCTGGCAGTTGCTGCCGGGCAATCAATATTTTGAGCACAAAAAAACCGGAACCCGCATAAGCGGGCTCCGGTTTTTTTTATAACCAGGTTGGAGAGAGGCGAGTGCCTGTCATCCTTTAAGCATGCTGCGGATTTTTCCGCAAATGTCTTCCTTGCCCAGTCCCTGATAGGGGATCTGCTCGGACAGGCCGCCAGCACCATCTTTCCAGGTACCCATGCTGCCGAATTTGGGCGCGTACCCTCTTTCCAAGAGCCAGCTGCCGTAGTGGCTGCCCAGTCCGGTCTTGCTGTTCTGCGTTTCCACTATCAGTGCCATCGGGCTGGTGCCCACCTTGGCGAGCATGGCCTCATCAGCCACATTGAGTACGGGCTTGTTGATCAGTCCCAGGTGAATGCCCTCCTCCTTGAGCGACTCCACGACGTCGAGGCAGCGGTACAGCATTTCCCCATAGGAGATGATGTAGCCGTCCTTGCCTTCGCGGATGACCTCGTCCTTGTCGGGCATGAAGACATAGCCTTCGCCAAAGAATTTCTCGCCCTTCTCGTTCAGGATAAAAGGGGTGGCTGAGCGGGTGGTATAGACGAACCGCAGTCCGGGCTGCGGGAAGATGGTGGTGAGCACAGCTTTCAGCTGCAGGGCATCCGCAGGGAAGTAGAGGCGGGTGGTGTCGTGCTCAGCAAGGCCGTTGTCGGCAAAGAAATTGTTGATACCGAAATGGCAGGTATTGTCGGCCATGTCGTCTACGCCGGAATGGGAAAAATGGGAAATCACATTGGCCTCGTTGAGACGCGCCATGGTGATTTCGGAGATGACCATTTCCTGGAAGGCGGCAAAGGTGCCGAAAACCCCCTGTTTGCCGGGAGTGGAACCAAAACCGGCGGCCACGGAGAAGTTGTTACGCTCCATAATACCGCCGTGGACATACACCTCAGGGCAGTTCTTGCGCACATGATGCAGACCGCAGGAACCTTCCAGGTCGGAATCCACGACCAGTACTTTTTCCGCAGGATGCGGGAGTTCCTTGATCAGTTCGCTGATAATTTTTCCAAATTCATCCCGGTTCTTCGCCTGCTCGCTGGAACTTCCCTTATAGACAGGTTTTGCGGCCTTTTCCGCTTTTTGGCCCAGCATTTCTACAGCCTTGGCATGACCTTTGGCCGTAAGGTAATCGATGGCCAGATCCACGGGAATGACGTCGTGCCCCTTGGGCAGCCCTTCAATACCGGGGACGCCCACCGCCATTTTGCGGCGGATGACCACGGCCGCGGGGCCATGGGTGACAATCGCCTCGCGGATGCAGGCGAACAGGGAATCCAGATCCTCGCCCTGGCATACCTGCACAGACAGTCCATGGCCCGCCATGGTCTTTTCCAGGTCATAGCCTTGCATGTATTGTGAGGGGTGGCCGGCGATAGTCACATCGTTATCATCCAGGAGCAGTGTCAGGTTCAGCTTGCGGGCAACGGCATAACGCGCGGCCTCGGCGTCATCGCCTTCCTGCTCCGAACCGTCACTCCCGAACATGAAGACCGCCTTTTCAGGATTTGCCTCAGCCACTCCATTGACATAGCTCCACATATGGCCCAGACGACCGGAACTGAAAAACACTCCATCCTGTTCGTCGCGTTCGGGATGGCCATACAGGCCATGCTGGAATTCACGGTAATGCAGGAGGGCTTCCGGCTTCTTGTAGCCATTCAATACTGCCATGAGATATTGGATGGCAACGCGATGCCCGGCTTCATCAAAATAAACCGGATAGCACGAATCGGTGTTGCCCTTCATAAAACCATCGGCAATCAGGATTTCCGGGACAATATCGTAGGCGCCGCCGGTGTGTCCGCCCAGACCCTTGGTGTTAGCCAGAGCAGTGAAAAAGACAATGGCGTCGCGTGCCAGGGCAATATTTTTTTGCAGAGCCTCTTTCTGGGTACTCTCCAGTTTTGTCTGGGTGAGGGAAAAACGAAGGGTGTGAAACGCGGTGAGATCAATGGGAAATTTCATAGAATAACCTGCATGCTGAAATGCTGGACACTGATAAACAGGAGGTATAGCTGCTCCTGCACTATTAAAGCCAAAGGAAAAAGCTATCGCAGAGATAACAAAATTACCAAATTGTGCAAGGTAGAACTCAGTTTGACGTAGCGGGCTGTAAAGAGCACGTTTTCTTGCGCCATCAGGGGAAGCAGAGTAAACAATGCAGACTTCGCGAAAATCTGATCACTAAAAATTAAACACGCAATACAGAGGGATGCCGATGAAAACGATCTGGAAATATGAATTATCGCCTAACGGCCATCAATCGATACCTATTCCCTTTGGTGGCGAGGTGCTCACGGTACAGGCCGGAAACAAAAACGCCCCGCTCCTCTGGGTTCTTGTTGATCCTGACATGCCGCCCCGTGAGCGTTTCTTTGGCATCTATACCACCAACACAGCACTACCCGATGATCCAGGCAGGTATGTGGGGAGTTTTCTTCTCTATGAAGGAACTCTCGAATTTCACGTGTTCGAGGAATCGGCACCTCCAGATAACGAAGAGTAAAAAAACAGGCCCGGAGCTTTAAGTAAAGATGATGGTACGGTTCTCAAACACGAGGATCTGGCGGTGCAGATAATGCCAGATAGCGCGTGAAAGGATAACCTTTTCCAGATCTCGGCCGCGACGCACCATGTCATCGATGGAATCAGCATGGCTGACCCGGATCACATCCTGGGCGATTATGGGGCCTGCGTCAAGGTCGGCGGTGACAAAATGGCTGGTGGCACCAATGATTTTGACGCCGCGTTCAAAGGCTGAATGATACGGCCTGGCGCCAGGAAATGCGGGCAGGAACGAGTGGTGGATATTGATGATTTTATTAGGGTAATGGCTGATGAAGTCCTCACTCAATATCTGCATATACCGGGCAAGCACGACAAACTCGATGTCATGTTCGGCAAGAAGCTGCAACTGCGCCTGTTCCTGTTCAGCCTTGTTCTCAGCAGTCACGTGGAAAAAGTGGAACTCAATGCCGAACTGATCGGCTATGGGGGCAAGTTCCTTATGATTACTGATGATCAAGGGAATGTCGACTTCAAGTTCCTGAGACTTCCAGCGGGAGAGAATGTCATAAAGGCAATGAGGCATCTTGGAAACAAACAGAGCCATACGTGGCATTTCGTGTGAGAAGTGCAGTTGCCACTTCATGCCATATTTACGTGCGATGAGTGTGTCAAAATATTCCCCAATTTTATTTTGGGGAATCATGAAGCCTGACAACTCCCACTGGATGCGCATAAAAAAATTCTGGTGATGCGTATCAACATGCTGGTCCAGGAAGGTAATATTGCCGTTGTTGCTGTAAATAAATTCACTGACAGTGGCGATGATGCCCTTGTTATCAGGACAATGTATAAGAAGAATGGCAGACTCTTTGTTCATAACATCAGGGAGCAGAATGAGTTAAAAAGGAAAGTGATATAAAATGGTTAACCTATCTTATCCTCAATAGTTTTGCAAGGTTTGAAAGAATAGGGATCCTAAAATACGATACCAGCGGACACTTGTGTGCTGCGTTGTGGGGGCATACAAATCTGTGCATAAATGTTGAAGCCGGTATTGTTGTCCATGCAATGGTAGAGATTGCAGATAACTTAAAATTTGCTTGCCTCCCCGGCAACAGCGAAAAGTAAACCGGTTGCGCAGTCTGGTTAAAATTGATGAAGAGGGTGATCTACCGGTGTCCCTTACGTATTCAGCCCCCTCGGGGCTGGGGACAGTTCCAGGCTGCTGCAATCAAGATGGCTCATGGCGGTCGTCCGTAATGCTGCACGATTTGCCACAATCATTTGTAGGTCTTTTCCAGAAGGGTTGGCCAAGGTCAAGGCCGGCATTTCCAGGACAAGAAGCATGGCTCCTGCTTGATCAGTACAGGGAAAATGCTGGCTGTTTCGTTCTCAAGGAACCAGGGATTATTTTTATATTTGGTATCA
>DAIODL010000160.1:0-5141 GCA_036746815.1 Desulfobulbus sp. | reverse complement strand
CCACGTGCGGGCCGGCACAGCTTTGGAGCAGCCGGCTGCAGGGCGCGGAGGCAGGATGCATCATTGCTTTTTTCGGACAATTCCCGGAGCTGGAACGTTTTTTTTGAAGTTGCCTGACAGTGCTTTTGGAAGCAATGCGGTGCATGCTTAAGACTGAGGCGGTTTCGTTCTCCGGGGTTGTCCTACAGGATAGATGAAAATGCTGGGGTGCTGATCGGAGTGATCACGTGGACTCTAAATCCGCGCAGCCGGGTGCGACTCCCGGGCTCCTCGCCATTTTGAGGAACATTTCAGGAAAGAGGAGATAGGATATGATTGAACAGGCGGTTGTGGATACGGCAAGTCAGTGCCTGGTCAAAGGGAGTAAAACCGAGGCTCTGGCACTGGCCCGGGAAGTGATAGATGGTGGCAATGATCCGATGGAACTGATGACCCAGGCGTTTATTCCGGCCATCAACAATATCGGCGATATGTTTGCCCGTGGGCAGATTTTTCTGCCCGAGCTGATTGTGGCCGCCGATGCCATGGGTGCGGTCACCGATCTGGTGAATGAAGTTATCAGTGCCAACTCAACGCAGGCGCAGTCAAGGGGTACCGTGCTTATGGCAACGGTCAAAGGTGACATGCACGATATCGGCAAATGCATTGTCACCTCTTTGCTGCAGGCCAACAATTACGTTGTGCATGATATCGGCCGGGACGTTGATATCGCTAAGATTATTGAAAATGCGGTGAAATACGATGTGGATATCATCGGGACCAGTACGCTTTTGACCACCACCATGCCCCGGCAGAAGGAACTTGAGGATACCCTCAGGGCCCAGGGGCTGCGCGCCCGTTTCAAGACCATTGTTGGTGGCGCGCCCGTCACCCCGCGTTGGGCGACACGTATCGGAGCCGATGCTTATGCTGAGGATGCTTTGGATGGCGTGCGGAAGGCAAATGAATTGATGGGGGCTTGAGGCGGTTTGCCGCCCCCCTTTTGGGGGAACGTGTGATGTGTTCATATTCGGAAACACAGAAAAGACGGTTGCGGGAACTCGGTGCTGCTGCTGAGGAACTGGAGCGGAAGTTTTCCACTCTGGAAAACCGTGAACAGCATTACCAGCTGCTGGAACGAAGTATGGTCAAGGATGTGCGCCAGCAGCTTCAGCAGTTTTGCAAGGTGGTCCGGCGTACCAGAATGGCCCATCTGGAGCGGGATCTCTCCGACGCGCTGGTTCGGGAAGGGTTTGTGGAAGTGCGCAGTCCGCTGCTCATTACGGCCGAGGCCCTGGCAAAGATGAGTATTGATGACAGCCATCCCCTGCATTCCCAGGTGTTTTGGGTGAGTGACAAGAAATGCCTGCGTCCCATGCTCGCGCCCAATCTGTATACGATTGCCCGTGATCTCCTGCGTGTCAGCGATGGTCCGGTGCGCATTTTTGAGATCGGCTCCTGTTTTCGCAAGGAGTCTCAGGGGGCGCGCCATGCCAATGAATTCACCATGCTTAACCTGGTGGAATTCGCCTTGCCTGAGGAATCGCGGACAGAACGTCTGGAGGAGCTGGCACATCTGGTCTTGCGGTGTGCCAAGGTCCAGAATGTCCGATTTGAAACGGACACCTCGGATGTATACGGGACAACGATTGATCTTGTGCAGGAGCCTTCGGGACTGGAATTGGCTTCCGGGGCCATGGGGCCGCATCCCCTGGATGCAAAATGGCGCGTGAATGCGACCTGGGTCGGTATTGGTTTTGGCTTGGAGCGGCTGCTTATGGCCGGGAACGAGGGCTGCTCCATGGGGAGCCTGAGCCGGAGCCTGACCTATCTTGACGGTATCCGGCTCAAGGTGTGAACCGTTCGTCATTGCGCAGCGTGCAAGGAGTGGCTGCCCTCTGGCGGCAGCAACATGGACAGGTAATTGGGAGAGAGATGTGGATCAGCCCGGAGCGGAAATGAAATTGGAAGAGATACTGGACAAGGCCGAAAGGAACGTCCGGCTTTCGTTGGATGAAATTGTTTTTTTGCTGTCCCTGGAGGACGGCAAACAAGTCGAATTGTTGTTTCAGTCGGCGTGTGCGTTCCGGCAACAAAATTTTGGCAACAAAATTTTTCTTTACGGATTTCTCTATTTCAATACCGAGTGCGGGAATAACTGCCTTTTCTGTCAGTACAGAAAATCCAATACCAAGGCCGTTCGCTACCGTAAGTCGGTAGTGGCCATCAAGACCATCATTCAGCAGATGCGGGACAGTGGCGTGCATCTGCTGGATCTGACCATGGGAGAACTGACGGACGGTACGGAGGAAGCGCGGCTGGAGTATAAACGGCTGGCTGAGGTTGTCCGTGGTATCCGGAAAGAGAGTGATATTCCGGTCATGGTGTCTCCCGGTGTGGTGAATGCCGGCGTGCTGCATGATCTGGCTGATGCCGGGGCTGACTGGTTTGCCTGTTATCAGGAGACCTACAGCCGCGCACTTTTCGACAAGGTCCGGGTAGGGCAGAGTTTTGACAAGAGATACGGAACCAAGCTGACGGCCCGGTCACTGGGCATGCATGTTGAGGAGGGGATGCTGCTTGGCCTTGGTGAGACCGTTGAGGACAGGGCGGAAATGATCCTGGGCATGCAGGATCTTGATGCGGATCAGGTCCGGGTGATGACTTTGGTGCCACATCCGGATACACCCCTGGCAAATATGGTTCAACGGCCGGAACTCGAGGAGTTGAAGACCATTGCGGTCATGCGTCTGGTCATGCCCGACCGGTTGATTCCCGCCTCGCTCGACGTTGGCGGGCTGGCGGGACTGCGCCACCGACTGGAAGCCGGGGCCAATGTGGTGACCTCACTGATTATCCCGGGCATGGGGCTTTCCGGGGTTGCCAACGAGAAACTTGATATTGATCAGGCCCGGAGAACGCCGCAGGCTATTCTGCCCATTCTGGAGGAATGTGACCTTGTGCCCGCTTCCATTGAGGAGCTGAGGTCATGGCTCGACTTTAGAAACGCACAGGGGCAAAGCAACTCGAAGGCGGTCTGATGGCTGGGGAATCGGAAAAAACTTCAGCTGTCCACCATTATCGGACCCGGGTCAGCCTATTGGGCCTCATCAGCAAGATCAAGCTCTGGCCCTCGCACTGCGGCATATTACACGGCATCCGCTCCATAGAGGTTTTGGGCAACCAGGCGGTCATCACCACCCATTGCAACTGCAAGTTTGTGGTGAACGATTCCCGCAGAAGCAGGGCAGCCCGGGCTTTACGCAATAAATGGTTCAGCAAACCCTGCCCTGAATGCGCCATCCCGGACTGGAAGATTGAGAAATTTGCATCCACCAGATTCAGCCGACATTTTGGTTCAACCCTGCAGGAGCAGGCTGGCAAAATCGGGTCTGTGGGCAGATAAGGGAGGCGAAAATGCGTGTTGCCATCATAGGTGGAAAACTGCAGGGGGTTGAGGCGGCCTATCTTGCACGAAAAGCGGGATGGAAAACCCTGCTGGTCGATCAAACGGCAACTCCTCCGGCGATCGGACTTTGCGATGAGTTTCTTCAGGCGGACCTTGCATCGCCTGAGATCCTGAAGCCAGCGCTGGCGCAGGTTGACTGCATCATTCCCGCCCTGGAAGACCGGGACGGACTGGCATCACTGCAGCAGCTGGCCGGGGAGCTCGCCTGTCCGGTCTGTTTTGATTTTGCCGCTAACGCGCTTTCCTGTTCCAAAAGCCGTTCGTATGTCCTGTTCGAGGAGCTTGGCCTTTCCATTCCCGCTCTCTATCCGGGCTGCGGATATCCGTTACTGGTCAAACCCGACGGAGCCAGCGGCAGCAAAGGCGTCACCGTGCTGGCTGATGAAAAGGCCTGTGAACGCTTTTTTGGAAAAAACGGCATTGCGGATGGCTGGGTGGGACAGCAGTTTCTGAACGGGCCATCCTACTCCCTGGAAGTGATCGGCCATAATGGGCAGTATGTCACCCCCCAGATCACCGAGATTGTCATGGATGCGGGGTATGACTGCAAGGCGGTGCTTGCGCCGGCCCAGCTCAGTGCCGCTTCTGCGGAAACGCTCTGGAGGATATCCCTGCGCATTGCCCAGGCACTTGACCTTTCCGGCATCATGGATGTGGAGGTGATTGCTCAGGATGATCAGCTGTATTTACTGGAGATAGATGCCCGTTTGCCCAGCCAGACCCCGATAACGGTCTACTGGTCCACCGGGGTGAACATGCTGGAAACACTGGTGGCCTTATTCAAACCCGAATCCGGACCGCAGCCGCGCAGACTCCATGGTGATGGAGACGAAACAATGTGGGTGCGGCTGGAGCATATCCGGGTTGCCTCGGGGGTGCTGACTATGGCGGGTGAGCATCTTATGGCCGGTTCCGGGCCCTTACATATTCAGGATAATTTTTTTGGTACCCCGGAAGCGATTACCGACTACCAGGCGGGGAAACAACAATGGTGCGCCACTCTGATTCACACAGGAACCAGTCTGGCGGATCTGCAGGAAAAACACATGACCGCTCTGCATACCATCAAAACAGCTTTCGATATTTACTACGTGATGGATTCCCGGCCGGTCACGAACATTGATACGAGGACACTCTGCCATGACCCGGCTGAAATCTGCTGATATTGAACATCTTTCCGCTGAATTGAACGCCAGCAATGAACGGCTGCGCCTGAGCTTAGGCATATCCCTGGCCGAGCTGGCCTGCCGGGGCGCGGGTGTTGCCGCCGATGCCGCTGCCCGGACCCGGGACATCCGTGTGGCTGTGGTGCCGGTAACCAGTGGGGAAGGGGTGATCACGCATTTCAGTGAGACCGTTGCTGCCATTGCCGCTTTTCTCGGGTTCAGCGCCGAGGTAACGGTGCACAGCGATATCGCCGGTATTGCCGAGGCCTATCAAAAACAGTTCGACATCATTCTCACCTCCGATGACGACGTGTTCTGCGCGATCAATATCAAGCGCGGCCAGGTGTTTGACAATTCCGAGTGCACGGGAAGAGGTTTTGCCCATGGCCTGGACGGACTTGCCGGTGGCCTGGCCGGAAAACCGGTGCTGGTGCTGGGCTGTGGTCCTGTCGGCCAGGCGGGTGTACGGGCCCTGGTGGGACTTGGCGGCAGGGTGACGGTGTATGACCCGGACAGACAGAGGTGTC
>DAIODL010000159.1:0-5152 GCA_036746815.1 Desulfobulbus sp. | reverse complement strand
TGGTGGAGGCGCCGGGAGTTGAACCCGGGTCCGAAAATTCTCCCCTTCTGTCTCTACATGCTTAGTTCCGGGCAAAAATCTCGTGTTTGCGGCTCACCCGGAACAGGGATAGGCAAACACCAGCCTGAAAAAATCTCGTTGTCCGTACCTCAGGCGCGCGCGGGCAACCAGCCTGTGAAGTCGACGCTCCGAGTCCGGCCCTACAGGCGAGGGCCGGTGGAACGGCTTAGCAGCTTATCAGGCCGCGACAGCGTAATTATAATCGTCTGCGATTATATTTAAATTCCATCAATTTTACGAGCTGACAGAAACTCGGCATGCAACAGGAAGCTTCAATATCCCCGTCGAAACCGTTTCGCCCCCATTCTTGAAATTTTGTATGTTCAGTTCTTACCAGAAAGCCATCAACCGCCACGGCGCATGGTGCGCGCCAGCTCGCGGTTTGATTCCTTTTCCTTCAGGGCCGCCCGCTTGTCATAAAGCTTCTTGCCCCGGGCCAGACCCAGTTCCACTTTGATCTTGCCATTATCAATAAAATAAATTTTGAGGGGAATGAGCGCAAGCCCTTTCTCCTGCAATTTTCCGATGAGTTTGCGGATTTCGCGCCGGTGCAGCAGTAGTTTGCGCACCCGCAACGGGTCCAGATTCATGTAAGTAGCGTAGCTGTAGGGCGAGATATGCACATCGTAAAGGTACACCTCCCCATTCTTCACCCGCGCGTACCCATCCTTCAGGTTCACCTTGCCCGCCCGCACCGACTTCACCTCCGGACCGCTGAGCACCATGCCCGCTTCCATGGTCTGGTCGATGAAGTAGTCGTGAAAGGCTTTTTTATTTTTGGCGATGATTTTCTGTCCCATGGCGGGCGAATACCTTTTCCTGAAAATGATGGGCGATACGTTAAGAACGGCTCACGAAAATACCAGAAAAATCAGACGACGTCACTTTCCGCAGTAACCCGCAGCGCTTCTTCCACGGTGGTGGCCCCGGCCACGACCTTGCGCCAGGCGTCCTCGCGCAGGGTGGCCATGCCCTCGCGGATGGCCACCTGCCGAATTTCCGACTCCGGCGCCCGGGTGCTGATCAGCTTTTTCAACTGCTCAGACATGGGAAAAATCTCGAAGATGCCCATGCGGCCGAGATAGCCGGTATTGCGGCATTGGGGGCAGCCCTTGCCCCGTTTCAGGGTCACCTGGTCGCGACCCTGGGTGGGAAAACCCATTTTGTTCAGGCTGGCCGCGCTTTCGGTATAGGTTTCCACGCAATGCGGACAAATCCGCCGCACCAGCCGCTGCGCCAGCACGCCCAAAAGGGTGGAGGCGATGAGGAAGGGTTCCAGCCCCAGATCTTCCAGGCGGATGATGCTGGATACGGCATCGTTGGTGTGCAGGGTGGAAAAAACAAGATGCCCGGTGAGTGCGGCCTGCACCGCGTGGCTGGCGGTTTCCAGATCGCGCATCTCGCCCACCATGATCACATCCGGGTCCTGCCGCAGGATATTACGCAGTATGGAAGAAAAGGTGACATCAATCTGCGGCTGCACCGCGATCTGATTAAAGTCCTCGTACACCATTTCCACCGGGTCCTCGATGGTGATGATGTTCTTCTCCGGCGTGGCGATCTTTTTGAGGGCGGAGTAAAGGGTGGTGGACTTACCGCTGCCCGTGGGGCCGGTAACCAGCACAATACCATGCGGTGCGGCCATGAAACTGTCAAACACCGTCCGGTCACGCCCGGCAAACCCCAGGGTATCCAGATCCTGAAACATCATCTCCGGGTCAAGAATACGCATAACCACCTTTTCCCCAAAGGCCACAGGAATGGTGGACACACGTACCTCCGCTTCAGCCTCACCCGTTGTGCGGCCGATTTTGATACGTCCGTCCTGGGGCCGTCTTTTTTCAGCGATATCCATGCGTGCGAGTGTCTTGATACGCGAAATAATAGCGGAATGCACCGCCTTGGGCAGCCGGTAAATGGTGTGCAGCACACCGTCGATGCGGAAACGGACCATGCACACATCGCGCTTGGGCTCAATATGGATGTCGCTGGCCCGCTGATCAAGCGCATAAGTAAACAGATAGCTTACCGCCGCCTTGATGTGCTGGTCCGAGGAACTCAGTTCCCGGGTTGAGGAAAGGCGCACATACTGCTCAAGGTTGCCGATATCAATGGCCGCGCCTTCAGGACCGCCGAACTCCGATTCCGCGGCGGAGATGGAGCGCTGAAACCCGAAAAACTCGGAAAGAATCTTCCTGATATCGTTTTTGGTCGAAAGAAAAGGCCGGGTGCGCACCTGCACCGCCCGCTCCACGTCCTGCAGCACGTGCAGTTTTTCCGGATCATAAAAAGCGATATCAAGCACCCCGTCCTTCAGCGCCAGCGGCACCAGCAGATGTGTGAGTGCAAAGGACTTGGGGATGGTCTTGGTGACAATGTTCATGTCCAGGGACAGCGGATCCAGCTTTTTGAAGGGAATGCGGAAACGGCGGCTGACCGCGCTCATGATCATCTCATCGTCCACAATACGATTCTCATCATCTACAAAGGGCAGCTCAAAGGAGACGATGACATCCACCAGATCAACACTGTTTTTGTCGCGGGAGGTATCATTCTCCTGTGCGGCATTACTCTGACGCTGGAGTTTCTGGCGCTGTCTGGTGCGATTTGACACAACAAACTTCCCCTGTGCGGGGGTTAAAATCTTTTCCGCCACTAAAAATTCAAGGAGTGCATCGCTGTTAAGGAAGGCCATAATACGAAAAACTCTTGAAGAGAAAAGAAGGACTGCGCCCGAAAAGACGCCGGCTGCTGCCAGCCGGGAGACCTGTCAGAAAAAAAACCGTGCGGCAGGAAGCAGCACGACAACACGCCATGATCACGGATGAAACAGTCAGTTCGCCCAGCCGTGCGACCCTATCAGATCGACAAAGCGCACCTGCTCAAGATTGGAGATGTGCACCTCGCCATCAATTTTTTCCACCAGTTTGAGTTCCTGCACCGTCTGATCGCCCACCGGCATGACCATACGTCCCGGATCGGCCAGCTGCGCCAGGAGGGGCTCAGGAATCTTCGGCCCGCCGGCGGTGACGACGATAGCGTCAAAAGGTGCCTCGGAAGCCCAGCCCACGGTGCCATCGTCAATGCGGGAGATAATGTTGTGATAGCGCAGCTTATCAAAGACCTTGCGGGCCCGGCTCACCAGCCCGTCGATGCGCTCTATGGTGTACACCTTCTGACAGAGCCGGGAAAGGATGGCCGCATGATACCCCGAACCGGTACCGATTTCCAGCACCCGCTCGTTGCCGGTGAGGTGCAGCGCCAAGCTCATCAGGGCCACGATATAGGGCTGGGAAATGGTCTGGCCGCTGCCGATGGGCAGGGGAAAATCCCCGTAGGCGTGGGCCTGCATGGCATCCTCGACAAAGAGATGCCGCGGCACGGCGCGCATGGCATTCAGCACCCGCTGGTCGGTGATACCACGAGCCACCAGCTGCTCTTCAATCATCCGTTCACGGTTGATATCAAAATTGGAACGCAGTGTCACTTGACTTCTTCCCAGGTGTAATCTTTCACCCAGTCGTGATCGGACTCGCTGAAATTACGGAACTCGGTGTTGGTCACCACCCCATCCTTCATGGTGACGATGATGGTCTCGTATCCCGAGGAACCGATCCAGGAACCAAGCACTGGCATGTTGCCTAAAAATCCCGGCCGATCCTGATAATACACATACTCGGTCACGCCGGGGGCGACATCACGGTGACCATCGGGCTCACCGAGATACTTCTGCAGATCCTGCATGGTGGATTGCCCAGGAGTGATCAGCGACGCATCTGAGGCAAGGTGCCGAACCTGTTTGGAATGGCAACCGCCAAGCAACAACAACACGAACAATAAAATGAACACGGTTGGACGCATTGAAATTCCTCCACGGCTTGTAATCAGAAAAAAAAAGGTTGTGTTCATATATCGTGAACACAACCTTTTTTCAAGGTTAGACTCTGATGACTAAAAAAATATTCCCCAATACCAACATCTTAGCAACCGCAGTAAATGCAGAATTATTGTAAGCCGATCAGTGCTCAGGCATTGCTGCCGGTAGCCCGCTCCAGAATCTTATAGTTGCGGCGCACCATCTCCAGCGGGTCCACCATCAATCCGGCCTGGATCATGGCGTTGTCAAAGAGCTGCTGGACCACATCCCCCGCGAACTCCACATCGCTCTCCTTGAGCTCCGCCAGATGCTTGATGAGCGGGCTCTTGGCGTTGATCTCCATATCCTTCCTGGAGCCCATGCCCAGCCCCTCACCCTGTCCGGAAGCCTTGAGCACCCGTTCCATGGAGGAAGTCAGGAACCCGTCCACATTGACGATCATGGCCGGGCTGTCTACCAGACGCTGCGATCTCTTCACCTCCTGCACCCGGTCGCCCAGCACCTCTTTCATCCAGGAGCACAGGGTTTCCACGCTCTTCGTGTCCAGTGCCTCGCCCTGGTCTTTGGTGTCGTCGGTTTCGGTCTTGGCCGCATCGCTGTCCGGCAGACACAGATCGGCCCGGTCAGCGGAGATCAGCTTCTTGCCCTCATACTCGCCCAGGTGATTGAGCACGAAATCGTCAATAGGCTCCAGAGTGTAGAATATCTCCACGCCCCGTTTCCTGAACATCTCCACGTACGGCCCATACTCAATGGCCGCACGGCTGGGGCCATTGATGTAGTAGATTTTATCCTGCCCCTCACGCATGCGGCCCACATACTCGTCCAGGGAAATCATTTTGCCCGGCTCAGACACTGACGACTCAAACCGCAGCAGCTTGGCCAGATCGGTGCGATACTCGTAATCCGAGGTCACGCCCTCCTTGATAAAAATGCCGAAGGTCTTCCAGAACTCACTGTATTTGGCGCTGTCGCGTTCCGCCTCCTCGGCAAAGAACTTGATCAGCCGCTTGGTGAGCACCTTGCGCAGCTTGATGACCATGGCGTTGTCCTGCAGCGACTGCCGGGAAATGTTCAGCGGCAGGTCCTCGGAATCCACCACGCCTTTCAGAAAGCGCAGCCACTCGGGCAGAATGCTCTCGCTGTGCTGGTCGATCAGGACCTTCTGGCAGTAGAGGTTGACCCCGGGCTGCATCCGGCCCATGCCGAGAACCT
>DAIODL010000158.1:0-5159 GCA_036746815.1 Desulfobulbus sp. | reverse complement strand
TTCAGACAAGTTCGTTTCAGAGGAAAAAGCGGCACGTTATGAGCAGGTCATGACTGTGCAGACGGCTATCAGTCATGAACGGCTGGAGCGTTTTGTCGGCCGTGTTGAACCGGTGCTGGTGGAAGGAGAGAGCGAGGAAAGCGAACTGCTGCTTGAAGGGCGGACCCGTTTCCAGGCCCCGGATATCGACGGGAGAGTCTATATCACTTCAGGGCAGATGAACCCCGGCGATATCGTGGAGATGCGTATCACCGAGGCACATACCTATGACTTGGTGGGGCAGATGGTGAGTACGGAGTATGAGGAATGAGAAAGTGTAAAACCCAGCGCTATTCTACTCTTTGTTCACCTGCTCCCGCAGCTCCTTACCTACTTTGAAAAAGGGGAGTTTTTTAGGACTCACCTTGATCTTCTCGCCGGTTTTGGGATTTCTTCCGGTATAGGAGGAATATTCTTTCACCACGAAGCTGCCAAAACCTCGAATTTCTATGGCTTCACCGTTGGCCAGGGTACTGCTCATGGTCTCAATGATTGTATTGGTGATCGACGCAGCCTCACGAATGGGCATGTTCATTTTTTCGGCTAAAGCCTCAATCAATTCGGATTTGTTCATACCTGTCCTCTTTGCAGGATCTTCTGCACATGTCACACGTGGGGTTTGTTGCATTGAAGATGGTGAGCCAAAGATTTTGGTCAAAAATACCTTCTTCAAAGAGTATGAAAATTTAAGCAGGTATGTTTTTGATTGTAAAGGGAATTTTTTTGGGGAAGATTTTTTTCAGATCCTGAGTGGTAAGTACTTTGTAGGACCCTGAGGCGAGGGCTCCCAGGCGAAGTTGGCCGTACGCAGTACGTTTGAGGCGTATGACCCGGTGACCGATTGCCTGAAACATCTTGCGAACCTGCCTTTTTTTTCCCTCATGAATAATAATTTCCACCAAACTTTGCTGAGTTGTATTTTTGATAAGACGCACTTTGGCAGGATGCGTTTTTATCCCTTCTATTTCAATTCCCCGTTCCAGTTGCATAAGCTGTTGGCGTGATGGTATGCCGATTACCCAGGCTTCGTAGGTCTTGTTGACCTCAAAACTGGGATGGAGCATGGCATGGGCCAGTTCTCCGTCATTGGTCATCAAGAGTGCGCCTTCCGTATCCAGATCCAGGCGGCCAACGGGAAAGAGCCGTTGCGGCAGATGGATCAAATCCGAGACGATAGGGCGTCCCTGCGGGTCAGAGAGTGTGGTGACATAGCCCACGGGTTTGTTGAGCAGAATGTATACGTGTTTCTCTGAGCCCAGCGGTTTTCCGTCCAGGGTGATCTGATCACGTTCGCTGTCCGCCTTGCATCCCAGCTCGCTGACAACCTGGCCATTGACACGCACCCGGCCGGCCAGGATAAGCTGTTCCGCTCCCCGACGGGAGGCCGCGCCAGCCTTGGCCAGTATTTTCTGCAGCCGTTCTTCCATAGAAAAAGGTTTACCAGAATTCTCGCGGCAGCATGGTGGTGATTTTTCCGTCCACCAGTGCCTTGGTGGCGGGATCAACCTCCAGCACATCCGTGTACCAGGGCTTCATACGGCAGTCAAATACGATGGGGGGCTCGAGTCCCACATGAAAGCGCTGCACGGACTGGGCGCGGCCATGGATATCGTGGGCAGGCTCAAAACGGGTAAAAAACGTCCACAGAAATTCCTGCAGCGAACAGGTGGCAGCGTCCGTAGAGTCAACCAACACCACCACCGGCCAATCCTGCAGGCCAGGAAATTCCGCCAGTTCCTGAGGAAGCGTCGGAGCATCTTTGTACGCGGGCCCCTGCACCACCAGGGTGCCGGGCAGGTACACCTGTGGATGCGTGCAGATACCCGGCAGAGTGCCCATGAAATCGCGGGGCAGCTCGCGTACTTTTTCACCCAACCCCAGCATCATGGCCTTGGATCCATGGTTCACCGAGGGCCCGGTGTAATCAAGGGTATCCTGCGAAACATTGGCAAAGACAAAGAGGTCGCGGTCCCACTGGATGCGTTCCAGTATGTATGGCCAGAGACGTGGAAAATCAGCCACGTCAAGGGGGCCGTCAGTGGCCAGCAGGAATTTAGTAAGGGAAAGCTGGCCTTCGCCCAGAATCCGGAGACCCGCAGCGAATGCCTCGCGAGGATAACGGTTGCAGACGCGCGCCGCCGCCAGGCAGTGGAAGCCGGCCTCGCCAAAGGTCTTCAGCTGCTGCACCCCTTTCATGACCAGGGGGAAGAGGGGGGAGAGCAGATCCTGGAGGAAATCACCGATGAAAAAATCCTCCTGCCGGGGCCGCCCCACCACGGTTGCCGGATAGATGGCGTCCTTGCGGTGATAGAGATGGCTGACCTGGAATACGGGATAATCGTGCTGCAGCGAGTTGTAGCCGTAATGGTCGCCAAAGGGGCCTTCCGGATGCCGCAGATGTGGAGGCACCATACCTTTGATGGCGAATTCCGTCTCCGCTACCAGCCGGTGCCCACCCAGAGGATCATTGACCATGTGCAGTTTCTCCCCCTGCAGCAGGGAGGCCAGCATGAGTTCGGGAATATTTTCCGGAAGCGGGGCAATGGCCGCAAGCATCAAAGCGGGCGGGCCACCGATGTAGAGGGTCAGCGGCAGGGGGATGTTGCGTTGTTCCGCGGCAAAGTAATGGAAACCACCACCCTTGTGAATCTGCCAGTGAATGCCGGTGGTGGCGTCGTCATAGCGCTGAATGCGGTACATGCCCAGGTTATGCCCCAGGCCATCGGGGTGCTCAGTGTACACCAGGGGCAGGGTGACAAAGGGACCGCCATCCGAGTGCCAGGAGGTGAGCAGGGGCAGTTCAGTCAAGCGGGGCGGGCGCTGGCAGCAGGCAAGCACGGGCGCTTCCCTGCATGTTTTCAGGCCCACCTTGAGCCCCTGCAGCATAAGTGAACGCGCGTCCCAGAGGTCGTGCAGTTTGGGCGGCAGTGAATGCTCGACCATGTGCACGAGGCCGCTCACGAAATTCTGCGGGCGTTTGCCGAAGGCGATCTCAAGCCGCAGTGCGGTCCCAAAGAGATTGGTCACCACCGGAAACCGGGAGCCCTTGACGTTCGTAAACAGCAGGGCCGGACCGCCCTGGGCAATGACGCGGCGGTGAATTTCCGCGATTTCCAGATAAGGATCAACAGGGGTGTCAATGGTCAGCAACTGGCCATCGGCACGAAGTGCGTCTAAAAAATCGCGTAAATTAACAAACGGCGGCATGAACATCGCTCCCGTGGTTGATGGTACGTAAAATCAGTGATGATGTTCTTCGTGGAGGAAGAATCGGTGATATTCGTCATCCTTGAGATGCTTTTTCATGATCCCCATCAGGAGATCCACTACCTGGTTGATCTCCTCTTCGTCCATGCGGGGTACCAGCACCTGGGTCAATTGGTCATCACCGAAATGTGCCAGAAAGGTTTTCAGCGAATCTTCATCGGTTTCACGGTTCATTCCAAAAAACATGGGATATCCTGAAGGAAGAGATTATCCGGCAAGAATTTTCCACCAGAGACGGCGGGTGCGTGGGCCATCAAATTCACTGAAAAACACACGCTGCCAAGTGCCAAGGCGTATCTGTCCTTCCTGGATGAACAGGGTGACGGACGAGCCGGTGAGGGCGGTCATGAGATGAGCGGGCGAATTGCCCTCTGCATGCTGATAGGGATACCTGGCGGGCACGATCTGCTGGAGCGCGCCCAGTATGTCCCGTTGCACATCCGGATCAGCGCCTTCATTGATCGTCACCCCTGCAGTTGTATGTGGGTTGTACACGTACAGCACACCATCCGTGACAGCCATCTGGGTGACAATGCTCTGTAATTTACCTGTTATGTCAATCATCTCCAGCCGGGTATGGCTGGAGATGGGGAGTTCACCGCAGAGCATGCACGTTAGTTCTGCAGACGCCAGTAGCCCTGGGAATCACGGCAGGCGGTGCTGTAGGTGCGCTGTGGCTTGCCGTCGATCACCGCATCAATCTGTGCCTGCCGGCAGACCTGATTGGTAGAGGAATCCCGGTATGTTTGTTCCGGAGTGACGGTATACCGATTACCGTTGGTGCTGTTCACCCATGCGCTTCTCTGCCCATTTTCATAACTGGCGGTGAGCCGCTGGCGATCATTTTTGTCCATTTCATTGCCGATAATGGCTCCCAGCATGGACCCAAGCGCGGCGCCAAAGATGGTGGCGCCTGCATTATGGCCGACAGCCTGACCAATGGCCGCGCCGACAGCCGCACCCCCCAGAGCGCCGGACTGCATTCTGGTCGCGCAGGAAGTAAGGCTGAGCAGAGCCACAAGGGCAACGATAACGCTTACGTGTTTCATGATGATTCTCCTGATGTAGAAGATATATGCCGCAGGGAGTCAGGTAAATTCTTGGACGTCTGTACTCCGAGCTGCTTGAGTTCCTCGGCTCTGGTAATGAGGTTTCCCTGACCAGTGGCAAGTCTGTTTCTGGCGGTATGCCAAGCCTGTTCTGATTGCTTGAGTCGTGCGCCTATTTCCTCGAAGGCCTCGGCAAAACCAACAAATTTATCATAAAGATTTCCAGCTTGTTTGGCAATGGTTAAGCTGTTGCGGTTCTGCTCGTCCAGGCGCCAGAGGTGATGAATGGTGCGCAGGATGGCCAGCAGGGTTGACGGGCTTGTTAAAATCACCTTCTTCTGCATGGAGGCAACGAGAATATCCGGTTCCTGCTCCACCACCATCTGAAAGGCGCCCTCTATGGGAATGAAGAGGAGGACGAAGTCCAGGGAGCCTGCATCCATCAACTGGTGGTACTGTTTGCCCGCCAGCAGGTTGATCTGCTTTTTCACCGATTCCACATGCTGGCGGATAAAGGCCTGCTGCGCGGTTTCATCTTCGGCATTGTAGGCATCCTGGTAGGCATTGAGGGAGACCTTGGCATCAATGATGATGGTCCGTTCATCCGGCAGGTGCACCAGTACATCAGGTCTCAGCATCTGTCCGTTTTCGCCTGTACGCGCCACCTGCACCTCATATTCGCTGCCCGCGCGCAGACCGGTACTTTCCAGGAGGCGGGAGAGAATCATCTCACCCCATTGCCCCTGAATCTTATTGCTGCCCCGGAGGGCCCGCGTCAGGTTAGTGGCATCAAGGCTGACCTGC
>DAIODL010000157.1:0-5167 GCA_036746815.1 Desulfobulbus sp. | reverse complement strand
GGTCGTTGGCGTGTACCCAGCTGTCCTGATCGCGGATGTTGGCCATCTCAAAGAGATATTTGTTGAGACCGGCCTTTTCGATGGCTGCCCGGAAAATAGGTTCATGGGTGCGGGGGGTGCAGGCGGCCACCACGACCCGGTCCACCAAGCCGTCGCGGACATCCTTTTTCACCATTTCCTGCCCGGAGTCCGAGCACATGAACAGATCCTTGCGCGCAATTACCACGCCGGGGAGTGTGGATGCGAAATCCCGTACCGCCTCAACGTCGATGACGCCGGCAATATTGGATCCGCAATGACAGACGTACACACCGACTTTTGCCATAGGGGCCTCCTTTGCATGAGTCCATATAGATTGCGGGGTGCATTTTCCCGACCGGGTGAGCGACCCGTCCGACACCTCGCCATTATTCCGCACGAAAACAACCAGACACCTACCAGAAACTGTCTCGTATTCTTATTTTTATAGAAGTCCGCCTAATTACGCGCAATGTATATTTACACCCCGCACACTTTGCACAAATTCTGTATTTTTTGCACAATGGAATATTGCAACTATTTGCAATAACTTAACTTTATTAAAGTTGCACTGACCGCCACTTTTGCACAATCAGGCATAACAAACATTTTTTTGATTATTTTTTTATAGATAGGGTTCCCTAAAAACCCTTGACGGGAAGGGGGCTCAGGCAGGCTTCATGTGAAAAGAGGGAACGCGGAAAGAGCAGGGCAAGGCGCGCGGCAGAGACGCGCCTGCCTTTGTCTTACAGCTTGAGAAGACGCACGGGATTGGTGCGGGTCATGCGGGTGAAGAGGTCGCCCGGCAGGTCCAGATTTTCCAGGAGCTGCAGAGTCTCTGCCTGATCGGACCAGGGCGAGTCGGTGCCAAAGAGGAGATAGTCAGCCGGATGCCGCAGAAGAATGTCACGTACTTTGTCCGGCTCAAGAAAGGTGAGGGCAAAGGAAATTTCCATGAAAATCGGCTTTCCGGCCAGGAAACTCTTCACCTCCTCCCACTCACCCCAGCCGCCCAGATGGGTGGCGATCATTTTCAGGTCTGGGAAACGCTTGCAGATATCCACAATGCGTTCTGGATTTGATCGGCGCACCTTGGGAAAGGCAATATCATAGCCCGCGTGAATGGCAAGCACCAGCGCCAGTTCGCTCATGCGCTGGTAGAGCGGAAAAAGCTCAGGGTCATCCAGAAAATAATCCTGGTAATAAGGGTGCATTTTCACCCCCAGAAAGCCGGCGGCGTGGATCTGCTCCAGATGCGGGATCAGCTCCGGATCGTGGGGATGCACGGAGGGGAAGGGGAGGATGCGCTCCGAGCGAATCTTTTGTGACCAGTCGAAAATGTGCTGAAACTGCTCGGGTTTGGTGGCAATGGAGCAGAGCACCGAGCGCTCCACGCCCGCCGCGTCCATGGAGGCCAGCAGGTCAGCCACGGTGCCGTTGCGGTACGCCTTGATGCCGCCGCATTTCTCCAGTGTGGGGATGGCAGCGCGCGCCACCTTGTCGGGAAAAGCGTGGGTATGCACATCAATAATGCCAGCCATACGACCTCCTCAAAAGCGCAGGGCAAAAGAGCGTCCCGCCGCGATACTCCTTAGAAAATCAGTCTGTACAACCAGACGCCCAGTTCCAGTACCAAAAAGGCGTAGAAACCGGCCACCACGTCGTCCAGCATAATGCCCAGACCGCCATGCAGACGCTGGTCCGCCCAGTTGGCGGGAAAGGGTTTGGTGATGTCAGCAATGCGGAACAGGAGAAAACCCGCCAATGCCGCTCCCCAATGCAGGGGTGCCAGCGCCAGGGTTATGAGCTGGCCCACGATCTCGTCAATGACCACCAGGCCGGGGTCACCACGGTCCACAATCTTCTCCGCCGCACCCGCGCTGATAACGCCGATGACGAACAGGACACCCACCACAGACCAATAAAGGACAGATGACACCCCCGCCAGCTTCAGCCCCAACCAGAGGAGCACGCCCACGGCGGAGCCCCAGGTTCCTGGTGCCACAGGCAGATAGCCGCTGTAGGCGCCGGTGGCGAAAAACATGTACAAACGGTCCATAAGTGGTCCTTCAGTTTGAGGGGACAGGTGCGTTACGGATGGCGTCGTACACCGCCTGCAGGGGCACTCCATGCTGCACGGCCACCTGGCGGCATACCTCGTATTCCGGGGTGATGACTGATCCAGCCGGGGTGGTGATTTTCTTGGCTGGCAGCTCGCCCCAGGGGGTGGAAACCTGGACCATCCTGCGCGGCAGGGTAATCCGGTCTTCACGCCGCAGCCGGAGGCCGATGGCGCTGGTCTCGCGGAAAATAAGCTCGGTCAGCTGCGGACGCGTGGCAGCGTCCCCCAGCACCCGCAGGAGAAAACCGGGCCGCCCCTTTTTCATGAGCAGGGGAACAAGCGCCACATCCAGGGCGCCGGCTGCCATCAGCTGTTCACTCACATGGGGCCAGAACTCGGGATTAAAGTCATCAAGATGCGTCTCGATCACGTCCACCTGACTCGCTTCGGCAACCTGCTGATCCTGGCCCAGCAAAAGCCGCAGCAGATTGGGCCGGCCATCGGAACGATTATGCGTTCCCGCGCCGTAACCTGTGCGCGCAAGGCGCATGGGCGGCAGCGGACCAAAGTCGTCCGCCAGTTCCCGTACCAGGGCCGCACCCGTGGGCGTAACCAGCTCCTGCTCGACAGGATCGCCGTACACCGGCACCCCGTCCAGCAGCCGGCAGACCGCAGGTGCGGGCAAAGGAATCTCGCCGTGGGCGCAGCGCACCCAGCCGCGGGTCAGGGGCAGGGGCGAACAGATCAGCCGGTCAATGTCCAGGTGGGCAAGTCCCGCCACCACGCCGACAATATCCACCAGCGCGTCCACCGCGCCCACCTCGTGAAAATGGATTTCGTCCACCGTCGTGTTATGCACGGCGGCCTCAGCCTCAGCAAGGCGGGTGAAAACGGCAAGCGCCCTCGCGCGCACCGGGGCGGGAAGTGGAGCCGCACCGATGATATGCCGGATATCTCGCAGATGGCGATGATGATGGGGGGGGGCTGAATGCTGTTCCTGATGCGGTCCCTCCTCCACCTCCGCCAGCATGGCGGAAAATCCGTGCACGGTCTTGCGGGAGAGGGTGAGCGAGCAGTCCAGGTGCAGCGCGGCAATGGTGCCGCGCAGGGCCGCCTCCGGGTAGCCCGCGTCCAGGAGCGCACCCAGAAGCATGTTGCCGCTCACGCCGGAAAAGCAGTCAAGATAGGCAAGCATCAGTCGATCCGGGAAGCAGGAGCCAGGGCCGCGCCGCGCAGCCAGATGGCCACGTCCATACGTTTTTTGCCCTCGGGCTGAATCTCGGCAAGCAGCAGACCGTCCTTACCCGTGGCCACCAGAAGCCCCTGACTGTCCGCGCGGCAGATGGTTCCGGGAACAGCGGGAGTACTCATGGGCACAACTGCGGGTCTGAAAAAACGGTAGCGTTTGCCGCTGATGAATCCGTAAGCCGAGGGCCAGGGATCCAAGCCGCGGATCAGCGGCTGCAGCTCGGCGGCGGGCCGGCTCCAGTCGATATGGCCCATTTCCTTGTTCAGCATGGGCGCGGTGGTGGCCAGCTCGTGATTCTGGGGAGTGGGGGGCAGGCCGCCCGCAGCCAGCCGGTCGACCGCGGTGGCAAGGGCTGTTCCACCCAGAACCGCCAGCCGGTCAAAGAGTTCGCCCGCGGTTTCCTGCGGGTTAATGGGAGTGCGTTCCACCAGGAGGATATCGCCGGTGTCCATGCCCTCGTCCAGCTGCATGATGGTGACTCCGGTTTCGCTTTCACCGTTTATCACCGCCCACTGAATGGGGGCCGCGCCCCGGTATTTGGGCAAAAACGAGCCGTGCACATTGATGGCGCCGAGCCGGGGCACCGCCAGCACCGCCGGCGGCAGGATTTTGCCGTACGCCACCACGACCAGAAGATCCGGGGCAAGGCCCTGCAGCGTGTGCAGAAACTCGTCGGTACGCACCGAGGACGGCTGCAGCACGGGCAGGCCGGCGCTTTCCGCCAGCACCTTCACCGGCGGCGGGCTCAGCACCTTACCCCGTCCGCGGGGCTTGTCGGGCTGGCAGACCACGGCCGCCACCTCATGGGAACTTTCAAGGATCGCCTGCAGCGAGGGCACCGCGAAATCCGGGGTGCCCATGAACACGATGCGCAGGTGAGCGCTCATTTGCCTTCCCGTTCCTTGAGGATTTTTTTGAGTTTTTTCTTGTACAAAGTCCGCTTGAGCGAACTTAAATGATCAATGAATAAAACCCCGTGCAGGTGGTCCACCTCGTGCTGGATAATGCGGGCAAGCCGGTCCTCCGCGTCAAATTCCAGGGGGTTGCCGTCCACATCCTGGGCCTTGACATGAATTTTCTGGAAACGTTTAACCTTGGCGTAACACTCGATCACGCTCAGGCAGCCCTCTTCCTGCACCAGTTCGCCTTCACCCTGGCTGATTTCAGGATTGATATATGCCGTGAAATTGCGGTTGCCATCATCGGGGGTAGGATCAACAATCACCAGACTGCGCGCGAGCCCGATCTGGTTGGCGGCCAGTCCGACTCCAGGGGCCTGATACATGGTATCCGCCATGTCATTGACCAGGGTTTTCAGTTCCTCATCAAAGGTGGTGATTTTCTCCGCCTGCTGACGCAGCACGGGGTGGGGAAAGGTAATAATTGTACGAATGGCCATAACTCTTGCCTTCTGTCTCTGGGCGCCGGGCACCGTTTTTAGGAAAAGATGGTAGTGTATGTAAACAGTTTCCCTGGGAAAGTAAAGATGCCTGCGGACGAAGCCTCTCGCTTTCTCCCCCTCGGCCCGCTTGTTTTTCGGTGCTTTTTTGTGTAGGGTGCGCCGAACAGAGAGAGAAGTGACACATGGTACACAAAGAAGCTTTACAGCAAGGTGCGGCCCTGCTTGCACGTCCTGTGCTGCCGCTGGTGCAGATGGTGGAATTTTTCCTGCTCACCGGCGATTTTACGGACGTAAACGAGGTGATCGACCAGATGCCCGCAGACATCACCACGGACTGGGCTACCTATGCTGATCCGGCGGCCGCGCTCCGCCCCTACGCAGATCTCTTACAGCCGCTTTTGGCCGTGAAAAACGGTGAGCCGCCCGCGCAGCTGGC
>DAIODL010000156.1:0-5182 GCA_036746815.1 Desulfobulbus sp. | reverse complement strand
TCGCCTGCAGGCAAAGCAGGTTAGAACAAAAGATCGTCTCCGAGCATGGATACAAGTTCATCAGCCGCCCGCGTCGGAGCCATTTTTCCAAGCTCCACTTCATGGCGGACATGCGGCAGCATTTTTTGAATCTTTTCGTGATGATAAAACCAGCGCTCAAGACCTTCGTTCACCAGGAACCACATCCAGGACATGGCTTGCTCCTGCCGTTTTTGCTGCAGTTCACCAGAATCCGTCATGACTTGACGATGATTCATAATGGTGTTCCACACTTCCTGCAGGCCAGTCTCTTCCAGGGCACTACAGGTCATGACCGGCGGCGACCAGTTGGGGGAGGAGGGGGTGACGAGATGAAGGGCGGTTTCATACTGTTTTTTTGCCAGTTTCGCACGGGTGACATTGTCACCATCCGCCTTATTGACCACGATGGCGTCCGCCACTTCGAGGACGCCTTTTTTGATACCCTGCAGCTCATCACCGGCTCCGGAGATCTGCAGCACCAGAAAAAAATCAACCATTGAAGCGACTGTGGTCTCAGACTGGCCCACACCCACGGTTTCTATGATAACCACGTCGAAACCTGCCGCTTCGCAGAGCAGCATGGTTTCCCTGGTTTTGCGGGCCACACCGCCCAGGCTGCCGCCTGATGGGGAAGGGCGGATAAAGGCCATGTCATTGACCGCCAGTTTTTCCATACGGGTTTTATCGCCCAGAATAGAGCCGCCGCTGCGGGTACTGCTTGGATCAATGGCCAATACCGCGACTCGATGTCCCAGTTGTGTCAGCATGGTGCCGAAACTTTCGATGAATGTACTTTTCCCGGCACCAGGCACCCCGGTTATCCCTAACCGAACAGCCTTGCCTGTCAGCGGCAAGAGTTCATTAATCACATGTTTGGCAATCTCCTGATGGTTGAGCAGTGTACTTTCAATGAGCGTGATGGTCCGCGCCAGCATCAGGCGGTTGTTGTCTTTGACACCTTGGATGAAATAACTGGGATCTTGTTGCATATCAGGCCTTGGTTGAGGGTTCAAGAAATGCCCTGCAGACGGACAAGATGTCTCTCGTCTGTCTGCAGGGTCCAATATGCTTCAGCAGTTACGCATTACTTGCAGTATTTGCCTTCCAGCAAGTCCATAACCTGAGCGGCGGAATCGGTGATCGGGGTACCCGGACCGAAAACAGCCTTGCAGCCTTTGTCAAACAGGTATTGATAGTCGCTCGGCGGAATAACACCACCAGCAACCACCATGATGTCGCCAGCGCCTTTCTCTTTCAGTTTCTCGATCAACTCGGGAACCAGAGTCTTGTGACCGGCGGCCAGAGAGGAGGCACCAACAATGTGTACATCGTTCTCGATGGCCATCTTGGCAGCTTCATCCGGAGTCTGGAACATGGGGCTGATATCCACGTCGAAACCGAGGTCAGCATAGGAGGAAGCAACGACCTTAATACCGCGGTCATGGCCATCCTGGCCCATCTTGGTAACAAGGATACGAGGACGACGACCGGTTTTGGTCTTGAATTCCTCAGTGCGTTTACGCAGCCCTTCGATGACCTGGGCGCTCTCGGCACTTGCCTGAGCATACTCAGAGGAGTAGGCGCCGGAAACGCACTGGGTGGTGGCAACAAAACGACCAAACACTTTTTCCATGGCGTCAGAAATTTCTCCCACGGTTGCCCTGGCTTTCGCAGCGTCGATAGCGAGACCCAGGAGGTTGTCATGAGCGGCAGCAGCCTTGGTGAGGGCGTCGAGACAGGCCTGAACCTTGGCATTGTCACGGGTCTTCTTGATCTGGTTGATACGGTCAATCTGCTCGGTACGGACAGAATCCGGAACTTCAAGGACTTCAAAGTCGAGCTTCTCGTCTTTCAGACGATATTTGTTCACACCAACAATGACATCCTTGCCTTGATCTATACGAGCCTGGCGACGGGCTGCAGCTTCCTCGATGCGCAGTTTCGGCATACCGGAAGCAATAGCCTTGGCCATACCACCCAATTCCTCAATCTCGTTGATGATCTTTTCGGCGCCGGCCACGATCTGATTGGTCAGCCACTCAATGTAGTAAGAACCACCCAACGGATCAGCGGTCTTGCAGATCTGGGATTCTTCCTGGATGATAATCTGGGTGTTACGGGCGATGCGGGCGGAGAACTCGGTGGGCAGACACACAGCCTCATCAAACGAGTTGGTGTGCAGCGACTGGGTTCCACCAAGTGCTGCAGCCATAGCCTCAATGGTGGTACGGATGATATTGTTGTACGGATCCTGCTCAGTCAGCGACCAGCCAGAGGTCTGGCAATGGGTCCGCAGCATGGCAGATTTGGGATTCTTGGGGTTGAACTGCTGCATCAGTTTGTGCCACAGGAAACGAGCAGCACGCAGCATGGCGATTTCCATGAAGAAGTTCATGCCGATACCGAAGAAGAAGGACAGGCGCGGAGCAAAGGTGTCCACATCCATGCCGGACTTGATGGCAGCACGTACGTACTCAACACCATCGGCCAGGGTAAAGGCGGTCTGCAGTACGGAATCAGCACCAGCTTCCATGATGTGGTAACCACTGATGGAGATGGTGTTGTATTTCGGCATGTTCTTGGAGCAGTAAGCCATGATATCGGAGATGATACGCATGGAGGGCTCCGGCGGATAAATGTAAGTGTTACGGGTCAGGTACTCTTTCAAGATATCGTTCTGGATTGTACCGGTCAGCTGCTCCTGCTTGACGCCCTGCTCCTCAGCAGCACCAATCCACATCGCCAGAATCGGGATAACGGCACCATTCATGGTCATGGAAACGGACATTTTGTCCAGCGGGATACCGTCGAAGAGGATTTTCATATCCTCGATGGAGTCGATAGCAACACCGGCTTTACCAATATCGCCGGCAACGCGCGGGTTGTCGGAGTCGTATCCACGATGGGTGGAGAGACTGAAGGCAACGGACAGGCCTTTCTGACCGGCAGCCAGGTTTTTGCGATAGAATTCGTTGGAGGCCTTGGCAGTAGAGAAACCTGCGTACTGGCGGATGGTCCAGGGGCGGCCAGTGTACATGGTGGCCATCGGACCACGGGTATAAGGGGCCACACCAGGATACAGGCTCAGAGATTCCAGGCCCTTGAGATCTTCATCAATGAACAGCGGTTTAACGGTAATGCCTTCGGGGGATTTCCAGTTCAGGGTGTCAGGGCTCTTCCCTTTCATCTGTTTGGTGGCCACTTCGACCCATTGCTCGTATCCAGTTGCCATGTCGCTTGCTCCTTTAGTTTAAGAGGGGGGGATCCCCAGTTGAAATAAAATAAGCAGAGCCGACATATCTCTTCAACGCGGAAGAGCATATCATCGGTCTCTGTGTAATACAAAGTTATGGGGAAATTTCGTTGCCGCGAAATTTCCCCATGCTGTTTCTAGTTATTTGCGCTCGCAGAGCTCAACAAGTACGCCGCCGGTTGCCTTGGGATGCAGAAAGGCGATTCTCGCTCCACCGGCACCAATGCGCGGGGTTTTATCAATCAGCGCCACACCTTTGGCCTGCAATTCAGCGAGTGCCTCCTCAATGTTTTCCACACGGAAGGCAACATGCTGAAAACCACCACGGCCACCATTCTTCTCAATGAATTTTGCAATCGGACCATCAGGAGAGGTGGATACCAGTAACTCGACCTCGCTTTCTCCAACAGGCAGAAAGGCGGTAGTTACTTTTTGCTCTTCAACAGTCTCGGAACCTGCCATTTCCATTCCCATGACATCTGACCAAAATTTTTTCCCTTCTTCCAGGTTCGGGACAGCGATGCCCAGATGGTCGACTTTGAGAACTTTCATATAATCAGCTCCTTTAAATTAAGTGTTCCGGATCTGTGATCCGTTGCTTGGATGTGGAAAGAAATAAGCCGGGAACATCCCGGATTGTATTACCTAGAAAATATGTAGTTACGTTCCCTAGGCCCGCCTGTCAAGAAATTCGTCAGACTGTTGTCAAACATGGTTTAAGGAGAGTGTCGCTTTCAAAACAACACTCTCCTTAGAAAAAAGAGACTTATTTAGCCACACGTTTAACAAAAACACCGGTAGGATCAATGTCTTCCCGGATCATACGAATTTCTTCCACCGTCGGTGGCTCAAAAGGCTGAACATTTGGAGAAATCAGGAGTTCAAAACCCGTTGCATCCTGGATGCTCTCGACTGTTTCACCAGGGAAGGTTTGGATGAGCCGCATGCGTTTGCTTTGCTCTTCAAAATCAAAAATACCCTTGGTGGTAATGACACGGTACGGTCCCTGGCCTTGCATACCCGCGTTAAAACGGGCATTGGGGCTGCCATCGAGATGACCGGGGCTAGTCATGTAGGTCAATTTCTCACTGAATTTTTTCTTGTCATGGGGCACGATCAGAATGGTGCGTTCACAGGAAGCAGCCATATCCGAGGCGCCACCAGAACCCGGCAGACGGACTTTGGGTTTCTGATATCCATCGGGGAAGGTTCCCACCATGGTTGAGTTGAGGTTGCCGTACATATCCACCTCGGCCCCACCAATGAACCCGAAATCAGCAAAACCACGCTGCGTCAACTCAAAGGCACCATTGAGGCCTTTGACATAGGATGCACCGGTAAAGGTCCGGGAATCACCTACAGAGATGGGCAATCCATGTTCCAAGGTCGGTCCAACTGCGCCGGCTTCAAAAACCGGAATCAGCCCGGGAGCATGGGTTTTTTTGGCCAGCAAGGCGGCCACCATGGGCAACCCGGTGCCAACAAATACAATTTTATTGTCTTCAAGTATTTTCGCGCCTGCCACAACAATGATTTCTTGTGCGGTGTAATCCGTTGATGCTGTCATAATGACTCCTTATCTCTTAATTTCGCAAGAATCGTGCGTAGTCAATAAACCGAAACATATCAGACCAGGCGTTCGCAGTTGCCAGCCTCGAGTGACTTCACTGACAGCAGTGATTTTGTACCGACTTTTTGCAGGAATTCTTCGAAATTATCCACACCGTAGATATATTCGTCAAAATATGCTTTCAATCCGTCCATATTCCCGCCTTTGTGTGCGGTACCGATGAGGGCAAGGAATTTACGGACGTGGTCGCCATCGAACCAGTAATGGCGGCGGCATGCGCCGGGATAAGCACCGTAGGGAACTTCAACTACGGCATCAACGGCAGCAAAAGGAATAGC
>DAIODL010000155.1:0-5210 GCA_036746815.1 Desulfobulbus sp. | reverse complement strand
GCGGAGATGCTGCGGGTTGCCCGTGAAGTGCGCATATTCCCGATATTGACGATCGATGGCAAGCTGTCCCCGCATGTGGATGCCGTATGCGCGCATTTTTCTCAGATGGGGTTTACCGCCAGGCAACAAAAGGTTCCCTATATGTTTCAACAAGGCGGTGACATCATGCTGGTCATCAGACGCAGTACGCCTCAAACAGAATAAAGTTGTTCGGGGATTGTACAGGTTACCTGAAAAGAAAAAAGGACTTACGGGGCTATCCCGTAAGTCCTTGATTTTTATGGAGCCGACAACCAGACTTGAACTGGTGACCTACTGATTACGAATCAGCCGCTCTACCAAACTGAGCTATGTCGGCAGATGAAATTGTAAAGTTGTGTTCAGCTGGCGAATTAAGATTTTCTCATGTAGCAACTTTATGCTACAGTGTCAAGGTTGTCGTGCTCGTCGGACGCTATGAGTACGACGCTTCGAGCTGAGTAACGTGTTGTTTTTGCGCTGTGTGTCAGCTTGATTTTTGCCTTTTTATGAACTCATCAAGATTATGAATCGTTTTGTTTTCTTGCTTGTCGTGCTGTCCGGGGTTGGGATAATGGTTTTTCCTGCCCATGCCTGGACAGCGAAAACGCTCCAGACGACTGCGGGACAAAAGCTGGACACTGTTCCTCAGGCAAACACCCACTGCCAGAACTGTCACGCCCAGATGCAACTGGACAGCACGCACGATTTCGCCTGTACAGCATGCCATGCTGGCGATGGTGCGGCGACAGACAAGGAACAGGCGCATCAGGGGTTGATTGCCGAGCCGGCCCATCCTGACAATATAAAGAAAACCTGCGGTCAGTGTCATGCGCAGGAAGTCGCGAAAGCCTCGCAGTCTCTCCATTTTACCCTGCAGCATGAAGTGAATCTGGTGCGCCGCCATTTTGGTGCCACCAGTGATGTGCAGAATCCGCTGCATATCCCGCTTGAGAACGCATCCAGCGGTAAGCTCGCCCTGGCTGACGACATGCTTCGCCGCCGCTGCCTGCGCTGCCATGTGTACAGTCATGGTGATGCCTATGCAGCGGTGACCCATGGCACGGGATGCGCGAGCTGCCACCTTGTCTGGAAGGATGGAAAAATGGCAAGCCATGAATTTCGCCTTCCCAAGGATGCACAATGTTTGAGCTGCCATTACGAAAACAGGGTGGGCATGGATTATTACGGGCGCTATGAGCATGATTTCAATCACGAATACCGCACGCCCTATACCCCTGACACAACCAATTTCTATCCATCCCGGCCGTACGGGGTTGAGTATCACGATTTAACCCCGGATATTCATCAGCAGCACGGCCTGGTCTGCATCGACTGCCATCGCCATGCCGGACATCCGAACACACAGGATACGGCCGTGGCCTGTCTCAGCTGCCATGGATGGAAGCCCGGCCAGAAGCCAGTGTTGAATAATCTGCGGGTTGAAAAGAGGCAGCTGGTACTCCAGGGGGCCGCGGATGGTAAGCTCCATACGGTTCCCATGCTGAAAGATCCTGCACATGTGCGTTATGACAAACAGGTGGCCTGTCAGGTATGTCATGGGCAATGGAGTTATAATGACAGCCCGGTTTCCCTGATTCGTCTGGACAAGATGAACGTGTCGGAATGGGCGGATTTAACCGTCCAGGGCAGTTTTGAGATGGAGCAGCTGCTGCAGTACAACGCACTGCATACCCCGGAGCGGCCGCTCATGATGCGTGATGGCCTGACCGGCCAGTCGCGTCCCGGCGTGTGGCTGAAGGGGTTTGGTCAGCGCCGTTGGCAGCCGCTCATGCTTGAGCGGGACCCGCATGGAGTGGTGCAGGTGGTGCGGCCCGTGCTTGACCTGCGTCTTTCCATGGTGGATGGGCAGGGCAGGGTGGTTTTTGATAATGTCAGCGGCCAGGGTGCTGCGTGGTTGCCCTACACCCCTCATACAACCGGCCATGCCGGCATCTTTTATTTCGACCGCTTGCGGCGTTTTTTCCCTTCCCAGGAGTCGAGTGTACGATGAGTAGCTGTTGGAGTCGTCTTTTTTGTCTTTCCGTTCTTTTTTGTGTTCTTGCCGGTAGTTTTGGTTGTGCATCAAAAACTTCGCATCATGGCCATTATCGAGGCCATGGCGGGAAATGGAATAAGAACGGATATACAAAAAATGGGCGAAGCAAGGCCACCCAACGTCCCTATGTGATTAAAGGCGTCACCTATTATCCCATTCCCTCATCCATTGGTTATGTGGAGAAGGGTGTCGCCTCATGGTATGGCGAGCCGTTTCATGGCCGTCCAACCTCCAGCGGCGAAATTTATGATATGTATGGGGACACGGCCGCGCACAAGACCCTGCCCATGAATACCATGCTGCTGGTGAAGAACCTGGATAACGGGAGATCAACCTTGGTGCGTATCAATGACCGTGGTCCGTTTGTGGAAACCCGTATCATTGATCTGACCTATACCAAGGCCAGGGAACTGGGCATGTTGTCCAGGGGAACGGCCCATGTCAAAATTATTGCCATGCAGGCAGGCTCGCCGCTGCCCGCGTCCAACGAGGCGGTTGCCAGCACCCCCAGTCAGCGGCCACCAGTGAAATCACCTCAGATCGCCCAGAATATGCGTAAACCAGCTGGACAGCAGCCTCCTGCGCGCCCTCAGGTGACCCGGCAACCGCCGGTACAGCAGCCGCCACCAAAAATTCCTGATTTTGATCGGGGTAATTTTTTCGTGCAGGTCGGTGCCTTTGTCAAACTGCAGGATGCCCGGGGGCTGGCGCACCATTTTGCCAGAAGAGGACGGGACGTGGTTATTCAACAGTACCCGGCGGCAGGTATGAACCTGTACCGAGTATTGATTTTTGCCAGCCATTCGTTGCGTCAGGCCAGGTTGTATGAGAAGAAGATGGAGGCTGAGGGCTTTAAGAACGCCTTACTACTGGCCAGATAAAAGGGTCTGTTCCGCCAGACGGACGAGTTGAAGAAACTGCTTGATTTTTTGATGATTTTTCTGGCCCGGTGCGTCCTCAAGGCCTGAATTGGCGTCTACACCGTAGGGAGCGTTCTGCTGCAGGGCAAGGGTGATATTGGTACAGTCCAGGCCACCTGCCAGCAGAATAGGGCGGGTGAGGGACAGTTGTTTGATTTGGCCCCAGTCAAAGGCCTGGCCGGTGCCGCCCACCGAGTCCTTGTGAAAGGTATCCAGGAGATAGCCATGCACGAGCTCGCTGTACGGGGCGATATCTGCTGCCGTGGTCTGCGGGCCGATGCGAAAAGCCTTGAGCAGGCGGCAGCAGGGCAACGCCTTGGCGAGTTCACGGCAATACGCCGGCGTTTCCGCGCCATGCAGCTGGATGAGCCCAAGCCCGCAATCCTCGGCAATTGTAACAATCCTGCCCGGCTCTTCATTTACAAACACACCCACCGTATCTACCAGGGGCGGCAACTCGGCAATCAGTGACTTGGCTGCCTTGGGCGCGATATTTCTTGGACTCTTCGCATAAAAGATAAACCCCAGCGCGTCCACGCCTGCTTCCACGGCGCAGTGGGCGTCTGCGGGCCTGGTCATGCCGCAGATTTTCACGCGGAAACGGCGGGAAACACTCATGGATGCAGAAATTCCTGGAGAAGTTGTTCCTGTTGACCGGCGCGCATGAGGCTTTCGCCAATGAGCGCGGCCGTGATGTTCGCTTCCTTGAGACGGCGGATATCCTCCACCGTGCGGATGCCTGACTCGCTGACCACCGGAATAGAGGCGGGAATCAACGCACGCAGGCGGAAAGTGTTTTCAAGACTGACCGTGAAATCTTTGAGATTGCGGTTGTTGATGCCGATCAGGCGGGCCCCTGATGTCAGCGCGATCTCCAGTTCAGCCTCGTCATGCACCTCAACCAGCACGTCCATGCCCAGGGATTCGGCCTGCAGCCGGTATTCCTGCATCTGTACGGGCGTGAGGATGGCGGTGATGAGGAGGATGGCGTCGGCGCCCACGGCATGCGCTTCCTCAATCTGCAGGGAATCAATAATGAAATCCTTGCGCAATACGGGCAGCTGCACCGCCTGCCGCACCAGGGGGATATAGTCCAGTGAGCCCTGGAAAAAATCCACATCCGTAAGCACGGAAAGGCAACTCGCGCCGCCCTGCTGATAGCTGCGGGCAATGCGCACCGGGTCAAAATCGGGCTGAATCACGCCCTTGGAAGGCGACGCTTTTTTGGCCTCGGCGATAATGGCCACGCCAGGGGCCGAAGTCAGCGCCCGGATGAAGCCGCGTGGCGGTTCAACCTGGCCCTGCAGGCGCGGCAGGCCCCGCTGTTTCAGTGCGGCGACCTCCTCTTTTTTGCGGGCGACAATGGTATCAAGAATCATGCTGTGTATGTTCCGAATTTTCCGATACTGATTGCTTCTTTTTGGCGATAACGAGCGCCAAGGGTCATTTCTTGCAGAAAGCAATCAGCTCTTCCAGTTTGGCCAGGGCAGCCCCAGAGGCAATCATCTCCCGAGCCAGTTCGATGCCACCAGAAATGGTTTCTTCCTTGCCCGCGGCCATGAGCGCGGTACCGGCGTTGAGCAGCACCATTTCCAGTTTCGGCCCTTTTTCTCCTTTGAGTACGGCCCGCACCTGTTCGGCAGATTCCTGGGGGGTTTTGCCACCCTGGATGTCCGCCATGGTGGCGGTGTGCAGGCCCACATCCTCGGGCTGCAGCACGGAGTCGCGTACCTTGCCGTCATAACCGTCGGCGATATGGGTGGCACCGGTCACGGTCATTTCGTCGAGATTGCCCTCACCCCACACAATCACCGCGCGTTTCATGCCGAGCCGCACCAGTACTTCCGCAATCACGGTGGTCAATTCCCTGCTGAATACACCGGTCAGCTGCACATTGGCGCCTGCCGGGTTGGTCATGGGTCCCAGGATGTTGAACAGGGTACGGATACCGATTTCGCGCCGGGGGCCAATGGCGTATTTCATGGCGCCATGGAGCATGGGGGCGAAGAGGAAACCAATGCCCACCTCGCGCACGCAGGCCGACACCTTCTCGGGCGGCATGCTCAGATCAACGCCCAGCGCCTCGAGCACATCGGCTGCCCCGCATTTGGAGGAAACTGCGCGGTTTCCGTGCTTGGCCACGGTCACGCCGGCGGCTGCCACCACGAAACTGCTGGTAGTGGACACGTTGAAGCTGCCCGAGCAGTCGCCAC
>DAIODL010000154.1:0-5232 GCA_036746815.1 Desulfobulbus sp. | reverse complement strand
CAACCCAGCAAAATTGTCTTCTTCAACAGCGGGGTCAAACTGGTCACCGAAGAACCCGACACACTGGAAGCCCTTAAAAAGCTTCAGGCCAATGGCGTTGAGATTCTGGCCTGCGGTACCTGCCTCTCGTTTTACGAACTCAAATCCGCCATCAAGATCGGTATGATTTCCAATATGCTTGAAATCATGACCACCATGGCAGAGGCCGATAAAATTATCAGTCCCCTGTGATGGAGCTTTGGCGGGCAACATGGATGTGCCCTGTTTTTTTGCATTTGGAGTCAGAACTCCAACCGCTCTGATTGCCGTTTCCGCCATCCACGCGAAAATGGCGCTGCGAGCAGCACAAACCTACGGTACAGGTAAACAACCGTAGTCGGCTCGCATGTAGACCTTTTACGAGGCTTGTATGATTGCTTTGCGCCCACAACAGATTCGTCGCTCTCTTCGTCTTTTGCTGGTCAGTATTGTCCTTGTCTGCAGTCTTGCCGATGTCAGTCTGGCCAAGACACCACAGGCGAAGCCCTTTGATGCCAGACGCGATGCAATGATCGCCTTCATTCTCAATCATCAGCTGCCTGCCCAGCATTTTAGCCACGAACTGATCAACGACCCGTTATCCCGTAAGGCGTTTAACCTGTTCATGCGGCAGCTTGATCCACGCAAACGCTTTCTGCTGCAGTCTGATGTGCGCAGACTGGACCCCTTTGCCACCCGTATTGACGATGAACTGAAACACGGGCGTATCCTGCTGCCTGATGTGGGTATGAACCTGCTCAATAACCGCATCCGCATGGTGGAAGGATTTATCGACCCGCTGCTGGCACAGAAATTCGCGTTTAATACCAAAGAGTATCTTGAGCTGGATCCCAAAAAACTGACCTATGCTGCAAATGAAACCGCCTTGAAAGAACGGTGGCGGCTCATTCTCAAACAGCAGGTTATTGAAACCTATTTTGATCTGCTCAGACCAAAAGGCCAGAAAAATGAACCTCTGCCGCCGCTGGCCATTGTTGACCCGGCCAAGCATCCTGATCTTATTGCCGAATCCATCAAAAAGGTCCGGGAACGGGTGCACCGCTCGCTCACACGCCTGCTGCAGCAGGGTCGCCAGGACTATTATGACCGGTATTTTGAAGCAATCACTCATGCCTACGATCCGCACAGCGATTACATGCCCCCCACGACCAAGGAAGATTTCGACATCCAGATGAGTGGTTCCCTGGAGGGCATCGGCGCGCTTTTGCGTGAAGATGACGGTTTGATCAAGGTGGTGCGCGTCATTCCGGGCAGCGCTGCTGAAAAACAGGGCCAGCTGCAGGCCGAAGACACAATTCTGGCCGTTGCGGAAAAAAATGGCGAACCTGTGGACATATCCGATATGCGCATCCGTGAAGCGGTAGGTTATATCCGTGGTCCCAAGGGCACGGAGGTTCGCCTGACCGTGCAGAAACCTGATGGCCGGAAGGTTGTCATTCCCATCATCCGCGATGTGGTGCACATTGAGGAGACTTATGTCAAGACAGCCGTCTTTCAGGTAAACGGGAAAAAGTATGGCTACCTGCGTATCCCCAGTTTTTACCGCGATTTCAGCGCCCAGGACTCCGGGAGCGGAAGCCGCAATGTAACTGACGATACCCGGGAGGCCCTGACCGCGCTAAAAAAACAGCATATTCAGGGGTTGATTATTGATCTGCGCAACAACGGCGGCGGTGCGCTCACCGATGCCGTGCAGATCTCCGGCATGTTCCTTCCCGGCGGCCCGGTGGTGCAGGTGAAAGATGCGGATGGCAATATCCGGGTCCTTGAAGACGAGGACCCTGCCGTTGATTACGATGGAAATCTGGTGGTGCTGGTTAACCAGTTCAGTGCCTCCGCCTCGGAAATTCTGGCCGCTGCCCTGCAGGACTACGGCCGGGCGTACATTATCGGTGGCGCCCATACCCACGGCAAAGGCACGGTGCAGGCACTGATGGATCTCAACCGGGGTCTGCCGCTTTTTGAATTACAAAAGAGTGAGGATTTGGGTGCGCTGAAACTCACTATCCAGAAATTCTACCGCATAAATGGCGGCTCCACGCAGTACAAGGGAGTGGAGCCGGATCTGGTGGTGCCCTCACGTCTTGATTACCTCAAGTCAGGCGAGAAATACCTGGATTATTCCCTGCCCTGGGATCAGGTCAAACCCGTCCCGTTCACTCGCTGGGCCGGTGCCCATCTGCAGAGTGACACCGCACACCGGATGGGGGAGAGCTGGGTTATGTCCAGTCCCAAGTTCCAGGAAATTAAAAAGGAAACTGATAAAGCAAAAATCCGTTCGGAGCAGACCTACGACCCTATCTATGTACAGGGTATATGGAAGGAGCATCAGGATATGGAAGCCGCCCGCAAGGCAGTCAAGGCTGCCGGATTGAACGTGGACGGGGATGATGCGGACACACCGGCTGAAGAAACGAAGAAGATTGAGCATCTGGACAGCACCGATCCTTTTGTGATGGTGGCGCTTGATCTGCTCAGCGGCGGAGGGCTGCCGCCAAAAAGCCCTGCAGCGACGCGATAAATTTTTCTTGAAACAAAGAAGTAATCATGATAGAGCAAACCATGTATGAATCCTCATTCATTTTCAAAGAGTGAAACTTATCCGATACCCTGAGCGATATGGATATCGCTTTCCTCCGCTATTCGGGGAATGAGACAGGGTTGAAGTATATGAGCCAGCCATGGAATTAAGCGAAGCATTAACTGAAAAAAAGAAAGATATCTTGGCGTTATGGATTGAACGTACGCTGGACAGTTATGCTGCGCCCGAGTTCTTCAAAAAAGCGAACGACCCCTTTGCCAATCCTGTGGGCAGTAACATTTCCACGGGATTAACCGCGATATACGAAGCACTGCTTGCAGGTACACCGGAAGCCTATCCGTATCCTCTTGATCAGGTAGTGCGTATCCGGGCGGTACAGGAATTCACGCCAAGTCAGGCAGTTGCTCCATTTCTGGAGCTGAAATGGGTTATCAAACAAATATTCTCCGGCGATAAGAACACCCGGCCGCTGCTGGGCAATCTCGATACACTTGACTGTGAGATTGATCGTATCGCCCTGGCCGCCTTTGATCTGTACAGCGAATGCCGCGAGCAGTTGTATCGCAACCGCATTCACGAAATCAAAAGCGGCCGTTCCATCCTTACGGATTCGGCGTGCCCTTCCGCGCTGCTCAAAGAGCAGATGGGGAAGGGTGAACAACGCCCCGGGAACTGATCGTGTGTAATAATCGGCAGCTTCAGGGGTGTTCCCTGCCTTGTTGCCGACTTGTATCGTAACTGAAAAGTTACCGTTTAACTCGAATGCGAAGGAGTGATCGATGAAGTACGCCTTCCCTTTGGCGGCAGTAATTGCCCTGGTGTTGATTGCGCTGATCGCGGTGCAGATACCGGGAGTGCAGTACCTTTTTGGTATTGTCATTCCGTATCTCGCCATGGCGCTTTTCTTAGGCGGTTTTTGTTATCGGGTCTTCCAGTGGGGTAAATCCCCGGTTCCATTCAGGATACCGACAACATGCGGCCAAGAAAATTCCCTCCCCTGGATCAAGCAGGACAAGCTTGAAGCCCCGGCAAACGCCGGTCAGGTAGTAGCGAGGATGTTCCTTGAGATCGTGCTCTTCCGCTCCCTGTGGCGCAACACCAAGTCCATGGTCTACCCGGGACCGAAACTGACCTACGAGTCGAGCAAATGGCTGTGGATGTTCTCCCTGACATTCCACTACAGCTTTCTGATCATCATCATCCGCCATATGCGCCTGTTCCTGGAGCCGGTACCCGGGGTCGTGACCTTCGTGGAAAACATCGACTCCCTGCTGCAGATCGGCGCGCCGTTGATGTACATCACCGACGTGACCTTCGTGCTGGCCATCCTGTACCTGATCGGGCGCAGAATATGGAATTCGCAGATCCGTTACATCTCCCTGGCCAATGATTTCTTCCCGCTGTTCCTGCTGCTGGGCATCGCCACAACGGGTATTCTCATGCGCTATTTCCTGCGCGGGCATGTGGACATCATCGCCATCAAAGAGCTGGCCGTCGGCCTGGTGACCTTCTCACCCACCATCACCACACATATCAGCTCGCTTTTCTATGTTCACCTGTTCCTGGTGTGCACACTGCTTGCCTATATCCCCTTCAGCAAGCTCATGCATATGGGCGGCGTTTTCCTGAGCCCCACCCGCAATCTGGCAAACAATTCGCGCATGGTTCGCCACATCAATCCGTGGAACCCGGACATCAAACCGCATTCTTATGCGGGCTATGAGGACGAGTTCCGCGAGGATATGATTGAGCAGGGCATTCCTGTCGAGAAAGGGTTGCCTCCGAAAGAAGAGCCTGCAGAAGCGCCTGCACAGAGCGACGAAAAGTGACGAACGCTGGATAACCTTAAGAGTAGAAGGATAGAGCAATGGCCAAGGTAGTAAAGATGGATGTGTTGGCACGAAGCGTTGCCGAGGGCCCCTCGCTGATGACTGGTGCCATCCCCACCAAACCATGGATGGATGTTCCTGCTGTTTTCAAACCGGGAAATTACGCATATCCGACCAAGCCTGAAGTACAACGGTATCTTGATCGTCAGAAAGGCGTGAGTTTTCCCAATGCGCGTGAATGGAGTCCCGAGGACGACGACTGGAAACTGCCGGAAAACTGGAAAGAAATTATTCTTAAAGGGCTGGCTGACCGCCTGGATCGGTTCCGCTCCCTGAAAATCTTTATGGATTGCTGCGTGCGTTGCGGCGCCTGCGCGGACAAATGCCACTTCTTCCTTGGCACCGGCGATCCCAAAAACATGCCTGTGCTGCGCGCGGAGCTGCTGCGCTCCGTATACCGCGGCAACTTCACCCGCGCCGGCAAGATCTTGGGTCGGCTGGCTGGTGGCCGCGAGATGACGGTGGGCGTGCTCAAGGAATGGTTCATGTATGCCTACCAGTGCACGGAATGCCGGCGCTGCTCGGTTTTCTGCCCGTACGGCATCGATACCGCGGAAATCACCATGATGCTCCGCGAGTTGCTGCACCTGGTGGGTATCGGCATTAACTGGTGTCTGGAACCGGTGGCCAATTCCAACCGCACCGGTAACCACATGGGTCTGACCCCGCAGGCATTCAAAGGCAACATTGAATTTCTGTGCGACGATATCGAAAACCTGACCGGTGTCCGGGTGAATCCGACCTTCAACCGCAAGGGCGCGG
>DAIODL010000153.1:0-5295 GCA_036746815.1 Desulfobulbus sp. | reverse complement strand
CCTCATGCATCCTCCCCAGATCCGGCTCGTTCACATACACCCTCACCCACAGGGGATCGGTCATGGCCAGGGTAAATACCGGCGTGCCAGGCGCGGCCATGGCACCGGGCTCCAGAATGCGGCTGCGGATAACACCATCCACCGGTGCCAGCAGTTTGGTATCTGTGAGCCGCTGCTGCGCAAGCTCCTGCTGTGCGATCAGGGACTGCAGATTAGCCTCCGCCACGCTGATGTCCTCTTTGCGCGGCCCGGCCACAGCTAGAGACAACGCGTCCTGTGCCCCGTGTAATTTGGCAGTCCACACATCCACCTGGGCACGGGCGTTATCCACTTCCTGTTGAGAAATATGGTTGGTCACCTGCAGAATTTTCTTCCGATCATAGGTCAGCTGCGCCTCTTTGAGGCTGGCTTTGGCTGCGTCCACCTCTGCCTTGGCCTGTTCAATTTCCTGAGGCCGGCTGCCGTTATGCATGCGGGTCACCAGATCCTTCTGCGCCTGCACCGCGCCCTTGAGCCGGTCCACATCCAGCTGAAACCGCACCGGATCAAGCTCCGCGATCACCTCGCCCTTCTTAACCACCGCACCTTCATCCACCAGCAGCCTGGCAATACGGCCGCTGTCCTGGAAAGCCAGCTGTACCTCACGAATATCCACATTGCCATACAGGGTAATATTGCCGCCCTGGTCCTTCTGATGGTCAAAGCAGCCAGCCAGGGAAAGACTCAACAACAGGGCTGCAGCCAGTGCCATCCATCGAAAACCAGATCTGACCAACCGCTCATGCCAACTACGATATGCTTCCCCAAAACAATGCATGTTTATTCTCCGATGATCTTAACCAGCACCCGTTTTTTACGGCGGCCATCAAATTCACCATAAAAAATCTGTTCCCAGGTGCCGAAATCCAGTTTGCCGCCGGTAATAGCGACCACCACCTCGCGGCCCATGATCTGACGCTTCATGTGCGCATCGGCGTTGTCTTCATAACCATTGTGGCGGTACTGTTTCACCGGTTCGTGAGGTGCCAGCTTTTCCAGCCAGACATCATAATCATGATGCAGCCCGGATTCATCGTCATTGATGAATACAGAAGCGGTGATATGCATGGCGTTACAGAGGAGTAACCCCTCCTGTACTCCGCTCTCCTTAAGGCAGTCCTCAACCTGGGAAGTGATGTTGATGAAGGCCCGGCGGGTCGGCACCTCAAACCATAATTCCCTGCGGTAACTTTTCATGACAGACTCCTCCGGGAGGAATGGTTGGATTGGGTGGACAGCATAGCGTGATAACGCCAAGATATTCAAGTAGAAAGGGCATGCGACCCGCTTTGCAGGGCAGAGGGCTGCATGTTAGAGGGCCTTTGCTGATGCGGACGATACTTCAACAAACAAAATGGTGCGTTCCAAGATACGAAATAAACTGTGCGGTCGTATAAAAAAACGATGCATGCCTCATAAAGGCATGCATCGTTTTTCTTAATCACCATTGGCGTTGAGGAAACGCCTGTACAGTACCAAGACATCCAACAATCAAAGAATTGGCCGGCCTTTGCCTCGTGGCTATGGACAATTTGCACTACCCATAGTTACGCATAGTTGTAATCCATGGACCAGGTGTCGTAATGCTGTGGCCGTGGTTTATCCTGAAGAAGTAGTTCGCGGGCTACTGTCTTGCGTGTGGGCAGGCTGTTGCGGTCGATGCGGCCTTCGAGAGTCATGGCCAGGTCACGGGCGAACACACGGTTGCCGATATGCCAGGAATGGGCGAAGGTGCCAAAAAAAGTGGAGGCCTTCGGGTCGAGGGCCTGAAAATATTCGCCGCAGTTTACGTTCACTGCCTTGGGATGCGCGTTTTCGGGCAGTCCGACACGCCCCACCCGGGGCGAGGTACCACCCAGCCTCTTGGCATTGGAGACCGCGAGCACGTAGTCATAGGGATTCTGATAGTTGGTGAGCCGCATGATACGGCGAAAGAACGAATCACTCCTCTGGGCATCCACTGCCAGGGAATCTGAAGAAATATCGCCGCCAATGAGCACCACCTGGGCGATACGCCAGTCCGACTTGAACAATCTGCCATTTTTCTCGGCCTGCGTGAAAGCCTCCGATATGACATAGGCTCCAGTGGAATGGCCGATGAGATGAACATTGGTGACGCACCCACATCGCTGTCCTTCGGCCAGAGGGCTGATACACCGCGTCACCAGTTGCCGGGCGACTTCGGTGGCTTCTGAACGGTCCTCCACATAGTTGAGTGTGGAATTGTCACAGGGCCAGTCAAAGGAAACAACCACACCCCGCCACAGCTCCGCTGCCAGATCTTTGCTGAGCTGTAACTGCCGCTGACGGATAATTTCAGCATCGTTATTGTAGCCGTGGATGAATATCAGCACGTCACCGCCCTCGGAGATGTGTTGATCCGCGCGGCTATCAGCCAGATCCTGCACCTCAGGTATCCATTGCTTCATGGATATTTCATGCCTGGGTGCAGGCACCTCATTTTCCGGTACTTTGAGATAACGGATCCTGCCAGGTTCCGCCTCGAACTCCGCTCTCTTCACTTGACGCGCTGAAATCACGTAATAAAAGCTACCCATCATATCCCCCCTATGGTGTGTAGATTTGTTGAGTTACAGTACGAGAATCATCCTGCTGGCAATCGCATCCAGAGATGCATACAAATTGTTCCAGTTGCAGCATCTCCCCAATGATGCTCGATGCATCCTTCGATGTCCCATACGCTCTATCTATATAAGAAAGACATCTCATGTGTTCCACCTATAGAATGCAGCATAATTTATCAATGTCATAGAAAAATTTGATACATAAACACTAAAAAGATACATTTCTCTGCGAAGGCGCAGATTCAGGCCGTGCACGGCTGCTGCGCCAGCGCGTTTTTCCGAGCCGCCCGCATGAAACCTTCCACCCACAGAGGCGTGCCCGAAGCCATAACATGGGTGTACAGGGCCAGGGTATTGTTCCTGACCAGGCCATCGCGGTGATCGGCAAAGCCGGTGCCCCGCTCCATGCGCATCACCAGATCCCTGGTATCCCCCTCCCAGGAGCGCACCCGGGAATAGCGGAATTCATGGCCCTTGATGCGGGTGCCCACCGGGTAAAAACTGTTCGCGCCCTCCACTACCGCTGTGGAATAGCCATGGGCCTGCGGCTTGGTGCTCAGGTCAAAGGTGACGGGAAACACATCCGCCAGCGGATATTCTTTGCCTTCCAGGATGATGGAGCGGCCCAGAAAAATAAGGCCGCCGCATTCGGCATACACCGGCAGCCCCGCGTCCACCTGTTCGCGGATGGATTTTCTGAAGGAGACATTGTCCGCCAGTTGCTGTGCGCTGGTTTCCGGAAACCCGCCGCCGATATACAGACCGTTTAAACCAGCTGGCAGTGCCTTTTCCTTCAATGCGTCGATCATTACCAGGCGCGCGCCGGCACGGGTGAGTGCCTCCAGGTTTTCCTCGTAATAGAACTGAAAGGCAGCATCCCGCAGCACACCAATAGTGACATCCGCTTTGGCCGTACTCGCAGCCTGCGGCAGCAGCGGTTCCACCGGCTGCATTCGGGGAATAAGCCTGTCCAGATCCATATTTTTCTCGGCCAGGGTCTGCAGGCGGGTGACAGCCTCCTCCACCTCACCATACTCCTGGGGCGGAATCACGCCCAGGTGGCGCATGGGGAAGATATCCCTAGTGAGCCGGGGCATAATGCCCAGCACCGGCACATCGGTGTAGTGTTCCACCGCCTCGAGGATGATGCGCTCGTGGCGGGGCGTGGCAATCTGGTTAAGGATGACTCCCGCCAACCGCAATTGCGGGTCAAAGGTTCTGCAACCCAGTACCTGCGCCGCGATCGTGCGGGTGGTTTTTGAGCAGTTGATCACCAGCAGTGCCGGCACACCCAGAAGCCTGGCCAGTTCGGCAGTGGAATACGCCCCCTCGACGTTGACACCGTCAAAAATGCCCCGGTTGCCTTCAACCACCGCGAAATCATGTCCCGCAAGATGCGTGCGGAAGGTATCAATCATGATTCCGCAGTCCATGAGATACGGATCCAGGTTATAGCAGGGGCAGCCGGCCGCCCGGCTGAGCCAGCCTGCGTCGATATAATCCGGCCCCTTCTTAAACACCGCCACCCCCTGCCCCTGCCGGCGCAGGGCCGCGGTGAGGCCCACGGAAACCACGGATTTTCCCGAACCGCCGCTTAATCCGGCGACAACAAGACTGTGTACAGGCTTCATGACCGTTCTTCCATAGGCAGCTCTTCACCTGGTACGCCGTCGTGCGGCGGCAGCCCCAGTTCGTTCCAGGCAGCAGTGTAGGCGCGGTTAAGGCGGATTTCCAGCTCCTGCCGGTAGAATTCGATCTGCTCTGCGTTAATATTGGGTGGCACGGGCAGCGGTTCCTCGTGGCGCACCACCACGGTGGTAAAGGGTAGCGGGACCAGGGTCTGATCCCAGCTGTGGAAATGCAGAGAGCGGGTGCAGGCCCAGGCCATGGGAAAGACCGGCTTACTGATCTTGCTGGCGAGCACAATGCTGCCCGCCTGCGCCTTGCGGGCCGGGCCCTGGGAGCCATCCGCCACAATACAGGAACTGAGGCGGCGATTTTTCATAACGCGGATCATCTCCAGCAGTGCCTTGACTCCGCCCCGGTGCGACGAACCGCGCACCGGTATATGCCCCATCTGCTCGGCCAGTCGCGCCACGTACGCGCCATCCCTGGACGCGCTGACCATGATGGCTGCGGGATAGCGGCGCAGATACCAGAACATATAGAGAAAGGAATAGTGCCAGATGGCGCCCACGCCCACATCATGCCGCGCATAGGTGTGAAACGCTTCGCCGCCACGCTCCTGCACGCGCAGAGTACCGAACCACAGTGTGAGCAACCCCTGCGCCAGCCGCGGCACCACGGTCAGGGAAATTTTATACCAGAAATCAGCCAACGGTCAGCTCCATCATTTTCAGTTCCTTTATGCGGTCGCGATAAGCCGCGGCCTCCTCAAACGCCAGCATCTTCGCGGCCTCCATCATTTTTTTCTCCAGCCCCTTGATCTCTTTCTGCAACTCATCCACGCTGTGATACACCACCTGCGGCTCGGCCGCGGTCAGAGTGTCGGCCACGCTGTACTCGTCCGCAGGCTGCCAGCCCGAGGCCTGCAGGTGCTGCGCCATGGAATCCTTGATCTCCGAAATAACCGTGCGTGGCGTAATGCCATGCTCCTTGTTAAACGCCTCCTGAATGGCGCGGCGGCGGTTGGTTTCGTCGATGGTAGAGC
>DAIODL010000152.1:0-5324 GCA_036746815.1 Desulfobulbus sp. | reverse complement strand
GGCATATTCCTCAATCCGGGCTGTGGCGATAAGCAGATCTTTGTTGTTCTTCAAGGCCGAGACTATCAGATTATTGAGCACCGGGTCCTTAAACTGGCGCCACCATTCGGTGCCGGCCAGATCGTTTGCCTGTTGTTCGCTAACCCGCCAATGCTCCGGCGTATCAATGGCCGGCCGTTTATAATCAGGTCCCAGAGTGCACCCGCTGAGCATCCCTGCCACCAGTATGAAGACGATCCAGCGTTTATTCTTCATGGTGCTTCTCCTTTTCCCCGTCGGTCGAGGACGGAAGCTTTTCCCCTGGAGGCTTGGGACGATGCCCCAGTTTTTCCACAACATAGAAACAAACCGGAATCAGAAAGACACCGATACAGGTGGCTGCCAGCATACCGCCAATAACCGCGTTCCCCATAACCTGGCGGGAAATAGCGCCGGCACCTGTCGCAATAGCAAGGGGAACGCATCCGAGAATAAATGCGAACGAGGTCATGAGAATGGGGCGGAGACGAAGCTTGGCGCCTGCCAGAGTGGCATCAAGCAGTGGCCGGCCTTTTTCATATTCCATCTTGGCAAACTCAACGATCAAAATAGCATTTTTCGCGGCAAGACCGATCAGCATGACAAGACCAATCTGAGCATATATGTTGTTTTCCTGTCCCCGTAACAGCAACGCACCAAAGGCTCCAGCCACGGCGATAGGCGTGCAGAGGAGCACCGAAAAGGGCAGGGACCAGCTTTCATACTGGGCTGCAAGAATGAGAAAGACACATAGCAGTGAAAACGCAAAAATGACCACAGGCGAAAGCCCATGTTGTGCCTGCCACTCCTGATAACTCATCCCTATGTAATCGTAGCCCATTTCCGACGGCATGGTTTGTGTGAAAACCTCTTCAAGCGCTTTCATTGCCTGGGTGGAACTGTAGCCCGGATTGGCACTGGCGTTAATTTGCGCCGAACGGTAGAGATTGTAGCGCATGGTGAATTCCGGCCCGTAAATATGTTCTACCGTGGTGAGAGCGGACAGCGGGACAGCCTCGCCTTTGGTGTTACGGACATAAAACTGGCCAACGTTTTCGATATTGGTCCGGTAATCACCCTCCGCCTGTACAAACACCTGCCATTGACGGCCGAATTTATTAAAATAGTTGATAAAACCACTGCCTAAAAAGCTTTTCAGGGTGGTGTAGATCTCGCCGACATCAACTCCCTGTTTCAGAGCTTTGTCCTGATCAACCTTGATAAACAGTTGTGGAACAGTAGGACGGAAAGTTGTTGTCACACCAGCAAGTTCCGGCCTTTTTCTGGCTGCTTCGACAAATGTATTCACATTGGCGGCCAGAAAATGAATATCCTTGCCGGCACGGTCCTCTAAGATAAAGGAAACACCACCCGATGTACCGATACCGGGAATGGCTGGAGGGGAAAAGGCAAACCCCAACGTACCGCTGAGCATTGCGAGCTTTTTATTCAAGGTTTGTTTAATCGCCGCATACTGCAGTTCCGGTTTCTCTCTTTTTGCCCACTCATCCAGGGTGATAAAGAAGAAAGAACTGTAGGTATTGGTTACCTGGCTCAGCAGACTGTAGCCGATAACCGATGTGCAGTATTTGACCCCAGGCGTGCTTATGATCATCTTCTCAGCCTGTTCCGTCAGCTCACGGGTGCGTTGTAGGGAAGAGGCATCGGGCAACTGCAGACCGGCAAAAATGTACCCCTGATCCTCTTCAGGTAAAAATCCGGAGGGTACTGTTTTTCCGAAAAAGCCCGTCAGTACCAACATGCCCACCAGTATGAGCAGGCTGAAAAAACTCTTGTGTACCGCTACCCGGCAGAGTCCGACATAACCGGTGGTGGCCCGATTGAAGCTGCGGTTGAACCAGTCGTAAAATTTCTGCAGCGGACCATGACTCTTGCTTTTGGGCCTGAGCAGCAAGGCACAGAGCGCCGGGGACAGGGTCAGGGCGTTGAATGCGGAAATAAGCACCGACAGGGCGATCGTCACCGCGAACTGCTGGTAAAGACGGCCTGTAATGCCGGGAATAAATGCTGTGGGCACAAAAACTGCCGCCAAAATAATAGCAATGGCGATAACCGGTCCGGAGACTTCGTCCATTGCTTTAAAGGTGGCTTCCTTGGGATTCAGCCCTTCCTCAATGTGGTGTTCAACGGCCTCCACGACCACGATGGCATCATCAACAACCAGACCAATGGCCAGAACCAGGCCAAAAAGAGACAGGGTGTTGATCGAAAAGCCGAAAAGCGGAAAAAACATGAAGGTGCCCACTAGCGATACCGGCACGGCAAGAAGTGGTATCAGTGTGGCCCGCCATCCCTGAAGGAAAATGAACACCACGATAATGACGAGGATGAGGGCTTCAAACAACGTGTGGACAATCTCGTGAATACCCTCGGTGACCGCTGTGGTCGTATCCAGACTGACCACGTAATCAAGGTCCGGCGGAAACCGTTTTTTCAGTTCCTTCATCATGGTTCGGGCGTCTGCGGCAGCTTGCACCGCATTGGTGCCCGGCATCTGATAGAGTGCGATAATAGCGCTGGGTTTGCCGTTGAGACGGCCTTCCAGGCTGTAGGTCTGAGCTCCCAGCTCGATACGCGCCACATCGCTGACCCGGACCAGGGATCCGTCAGGATTGGCGCGCACCACGACATTGCCAAAATCCTGCTCGGTTTCCAGACGTCCCTGGGCACGAACCGCATAAGTGAATTCCTGCCCTGGAGGGACAGGTTCCGAGCCTACCTGTCCAGCCGGGTTCACCGTGTTCTGGGTATTGATGGCCTGAATGATTTCCGGAATGGTGATATTGAGTTTGGCCAGCAGGTCCGGTTTGACCCACAAACGCATGGCATATTTGCCGGCACCAAAAATGGTGACACTGCCAATACCCTTGATGCGGGTCATCTGGTCATTGATGTTGATATAACAGTAGTTTGCCAGAAAAATGTTATCGTAGGAGCCATGAGGTGAATACAGGGCGAACATGATCAGCGGTGAGGATGTGGATTTTTCCACCTTCACGCCGTAATTGCGTACATCGGCCGGCAATTGCGGTGCCGCCTGCCCCTGACGCATCTGGGCCAGCAGCTGGTCGGTGTTGGAGTCGGTCTTGACGTCAAAGTTGACCGTGAGTTTAGTATCACCGTTGTTGGCGTTGACTGAATACATGTAGTTCATGCCATCAACACCTGACATTTCCTGCTCAAGCGGAGTGGCAACGGACTGCTCGAGTGTCAGCGCATCGGCACCCGTGTAGCTGGCGGACACTTTGATCTCCGGCGGCACGATATCGGGAAACTGGGCCGTCGGCACGCTGCTCATGGCAACAAGACCGACAATGACCATGAAGATGGCAATCACCATGGCCACAATGGGGCGATTGATGAAAAATCTAGCCATGCGCTTACCTCTTTTCCGTGGCTACGGGAGATGCCATTTCCGCAGAGGGAACAAAGGGTTTGGGAATCACCGGCTGGCTATTACGCACTTTTTGAATGCCCTCGACCACCACTTGATCGCCAGGATGCAGTCCCTGGGTAATGATCCAGTCGCTGCCAATGCGCTCACCCGCTGAAACGAGGCGGAGATCGACTTTATTCTGTTCGCCAACCACAGCCACCAGGTATTTTCCCTGGATCTCACTGACAGCCCGTTGAGGGACCAGCAGGGCGCCTTTCCGTACCTGAACGGTTGCCCGCACCAGGCCATACTGGCCAGGGCGAAGCGTATTGCCGGGGTTAGGGAAAAGGGCACCGATTTTAATGGTACCGGTGGTGGCATTAACCTGGCGGTCCATGACCGCGAAATGTCCCTCATGCGGATATACGCTGCCGTCAGCAAGAATGAGTTCCAGCGGTAAGGAGGCCAGAGTCTTTCCAGATTGCTTCGCAGCTTTCAGATATTCCGGTTCACTGATATTGATGTACGCTTTGATGGGATCCACCGTGGAGACGGAGGTCAGTTCATTTTGACTGTTTGGGCTCACCAGGTCTCCCAACTGGGTCTTGGCCAGGCCGGCAATTCCATCAATCGGGGAAATGATTTTGGTGAAATCCAGGTTCAGACGGGCCTGTTCAACAGACGCCTGCGCTGCTTCCACGGAGGACTTTGAGGAAAGTTCCATGCCAGTGGCATCGTCAAGATCTTTCTGGCTGACGGCATTTTTGAGCGCCAGTGGCCGAATTCTGGCCAGATTTGCTTTGGCAGTCTCGTTCCGGGCCTGCTGCTGAGCAAGCTGCGCTTTGGATTTTTCAAGTGCCGCTTTGAAAGGACGGGGGTCAATTTCGAACAGGATCTGTCCCTTGTGCACGACATCGCCTTCATGATAATTCTGGCGAATCAGGTAGCCGGTGACCTGCGGACGGATGGAAGCGTTCACAAAACCATCGAGGACGCCAATCCACTCTCTTGTTATTGGCACATCCCTCTGCATGACAGTCATTGTTTCCACCACAGGAATCATGGGCCCTGTTTTTTTCTCCTCCTGGTGGCACCCTGCACTGAAAAACGCAGTGAAGAGGCAAAGAACCAGAGTGAGCGTTGACGCTACCTTGCCGCCAACACGTTTATACCCAATCATAGGCCTGTTGTTTTGCATTTATCTCTCCCCTACGTTTCTTTCCAAAAAAGCAAAACGACATGAAAAACGGCACATTATTCAGGGCCAGCTGGCACGGAAGCATCAGCTGACCTTTGTTTTCTTCTTGTGCGTATTTATTTCACAACGCAGAGCAGTTCCGCGTTACCTATCAGCGGCTGGGTATTGCGGCATGCATGTCTAGAAGGTCTTCCCTTATGGACTGTCGTGTGTGCTGCGGTTGTATGGATAGATTTTTCGGCGTGAGCAGCAGATGGAGTAAGCCCACAGAAGTCAGATGAAAAAAGGAGTGCAATGGTTACCGCATGTACGTGGCAGGAAGAAGACGACGTTTGCATATCGATTACCTCAAATGCGTACATTTTGGCTGCGTACTCTATTGGACTACCTGTCCAGATCTTTTGAATTGTTTAGTCCAATATACGTTTAGGCACTTTCCCGGTGGGTATCATGCTCACGGTGACATGGTTTATTGTTGCGGCAAATACCCTCGTCTGTTTGTATCCATTCAATGGATTAGGAGGTTAACTGTTATTATTATAATTTTCTATATTTTCCTAAATAACAAGAAATAAACGTACCTATCAGGATATTTTTTGATAATGTTGGTACATTGATACATATTCAATGTAATAATTAAAAATTAAGATAATAATAATTATTATTGGTATTATGCGACTATATAGTGATTGACAGCAACATTGGATGGGT
>DAIODL010000151.1:0-5349 GCA_036746815.1 Desulfobulbus sp. | reverse complement strand
TGCTGCGGGCTACTCTCAAGCCAACGCATGACGCGGCGGCCAGCGAGGTCGAAGTGGTGGTGACCGGGATTAACCTGCCCGGCCACTCACCGATCATCATTCACAGCGTCAGCCCCGACAAGGTACACTTGACCAAATAAAACAACCCCGTTACATCTCACCATTCATGTGAACAGTTGTTTCCATGTTTATGGAAAACAACCAGCAAATATTTGCCCTCCGTTGGAGGCAGTGCAGGCACCCTATGAAAAAACTTTTTGGAACCGATGGCGTACGCGGCGTGGCCAATATCCACCCCATGACCACGGAAACCGCCATGCAGATCGGCAAGGCCATTGCTTTCATCGTCAAAGACCGGGCCCAGGGAAACAGTATCGTTATCGGCAAGGATACACGCATTTCCGGTTACATGCTTGAAAATTCCCTGGCTGCGGGCATCTGCTCCATGGGTGTGAATGTGCAGCTGGTCGGGCCGCTGCCCACGCCGGGCATCGCCTTTATCACCACCTCCATGCGGGCGGACGCGGGCGTGGTCATCTCCGCCTCCCACAACCCCTTCCAGGACAACGGCATTAAAATTTTCTCCGCCGACGGCTATAAGCTGCCCGATGCCCAGGAAGCAGAGATCGAAGACCTCATTTTTTCCCAGAAAATGGCGGCATTGCGGCCGGTGGCAGAGGAAATCGGCAAGGCCTCACGTATTGATGATGCTGCCGGCCGTTACATTGTCTCTCTGAAAAACACCTTCCCGCGCAATTACGTACTCGATGACTTTCATATCGTGCTCGACTGTGCAAACGGCGCCACCTACCGGGTCGCGCCGCACGTCTTTACCGAGCTGGGCGCCAGGGTAACCCTGATCGCCTCCGAACCCAACGGCACCAACATCAACCTGAACTGCGGCGCCCTGCATCCGGAAATCATGGCCGCCAAGGTGAAAGAAGTGGGCGCGAATATTGGTCTCGCCCTGGATGGCGACGGCGACCGGCTCATTGTCTGCGATGAGCACGGGGTTATTGTGGACGGCGACCACATCATGGCCATCTGCGCCAGCGAACTGCTGCGCCAGCGCAAGCTCAAAAAGAAAACCCTGGTGGCCACGGTGATGAGCAACATGGGGCTGGAGCAGGCCATGCAGCAGATGGGCGGGCAGATGATCCGCACCCAGGTGGGTGACCGCTACGTGGTGGAGGCCATGCGTAACAAGGGCTACAACTTTGGCGGCGAGCAATCCGGGCATCTGGTCTTCCTGGACTACAACACCACCGGCGACGGCATCCTGGCTGCCTTGCAGCTGCTTTCCATCATGATCAAAAAAGGCCGTCCGCTCTCCGAGCTGGCCACCATCATGACCACCTATCCCCAGGTACTGAAAAATGTGCGCATGGCCAACAAGATTGCCCCGGAGCATATCCCCGGCTTCAATCAGGCGCTGGCCAGGGCGGAAAAGGAACTGGGCAAACGGGGCCGCGTGCTGGTACGGCCATCCGGCACCGAACCGGTGATCCGCGTCATGGTGGAAGGCGAAGACGAACAGGAGATCAACACCATTGCCCAGAATCTGTGCGAGGTTATCCGCCAGGCGGATCCGGAATAAAACGATAATTGGCAGTTTGGCGCTGAGGGCGCAGGAGAAAACCCAACAAGCCATACCAGGAAGAATATTCCACCGCAAACATCTCCTGCCGGGCTTCGTGCCTCTGCCCAGCCTACGCCAGACGACATTTGCTGTCCGTACACAAAAAAGCCGTTCTTCCTGCGAAGAACGGCTTTTTTTATTTTTTGTCAGAAGATGCCTTTTAAAAACGATACAAAACTTATTTGGCCGCCAGCTCCATCGCCTTTTTGAAGCCTTCCGCCGAGCCTGCAATCACCTTCTCGTCCACACAGAATGCCAGCCGGATATAACCGGGCAGACCAAAACCGCGGCCCGGAACAGCCAGAATCTTCTGCTCAGCCAGCAGTTTACAGAACTCCACATCATCAATCGGTGTTTTGGGGAACAGATAAAATGCACCCTTGGGCCGCACATACTCCATGCCCGCGCCATCGAGCACCTTACAGAAGGCCTCCAGGCGGCGGGCATAAATGGAACTGTCCACCCCCACATCCTGCAGTTGCATAACCACCCGCTGCATCAGGGCGGGAGCGTTCACAAAACCGAGAATACGGTTGGCGAGTGTCATGGCGCCCATGACGGCCTCTTTGTCGGCCATGCGCGGATGCAGGGCCAGATAGCCGATACGCTCACCCGGCAGGGACAATGATTTGGAATAGGATGAGGCCAGAATTGCGTTGGTCGTCGTGTTCATCAACGGCGGCACTACGGTGTCATCAAAAACAATGTAGCGGTACGGCTCATCCGATACCAGATAGATGCTGGTGTTGAATTTGGCGCCGGCCTGATCAAGCAGCCGTCCCAACTGCTGCAACGATTCGCTTGAATACACCTGCCCGGTGGGGTTATTGGGATTGTTGAACAGCACCACCTTGGTTCTGGGCGTCAGCGCCCGCTCAATAGCCTGCAGATCAAGGTTAAAATCCGCGTCCGTGGGCACTTCCACGGGCACCCCGCCATGGTTATCGATATAGAAATTGTATTCGACAAAGTACGGGGTGAGGATGATGACCTCGTCACCGGGATTGAGCAATGCCTTGAAGATAACATTGAGGCCGCCGGCAGCGCCGCAGGTCATAAGAATATCATTGGCGGTGAAGGTGACGCCCTGCTCCGCGCTGAGCCGCTTGCCAATGGCCTCGCGCACGGCTGGATATCCTGCGTTGGGCATATAGCCATGCACACCGGGCTTTTCATCCGCGGCCACGGTACGAAGCACGGTGGAGAACTGGGCGGGCGGAGGCACGTCGGGATTGCCGATGCTGAAGTCAAACACCTTGTCCGCGCCGAACTCAGCTTTCATTCTCGCACCTTCTTCAAACATTTTGCGGATCCAGGAGGATTTTTCCGCAAACGCCTGCATTTTCTTGGCCACACCGTTCATAGTTGCCTCATTATATTTGTCAGATTTTTGTATTGGATGTTCCCGCTCTCCGCTTTGTATAGAGTCAGGTACCAGACAGACAGGGAAACTTTATATGTGTTGCATACCGCAGAAAACCTCTACCATATTTTCACGTTCTCTGCCATGCACAACCAATAGCCGTAGAAACGGATGACAACTGCAGGCGTCTGGTAGACTAAGCATTTCCCTGGCCTGTTGTTGAGCCGCTCTGCGGCTTTCCAAATCATTTTTTCCGTAATTTTGTGAAAACTGATACCTTATGGAAAATACTGCCGCAACAGACCATTACCGTTCTCATTGGTCTCTCGTTGCCAGGGCTTTTCCGGCTGGTTGGCTGTCGGCGCTTCCAACTTCACCAGAATGCCGCCGTGTCCTTTGCTTTAACTCTTATCGTTCCTGAGGGTGGTGCATTTTGAACTGGACTCTACCGCCATGCGATATACGCAAAAAAAAAACGGCCGCCCTCTTGATGAGAGCGGCCGAAAACAGCGGGGAAGGATACGAGGTAAAAAGGGGGCTCAGCGATTGCCGAATTTCTTCTCAAAGTAGCCGTAGGCCACATTGATTTCCTTCATCTTCTCTTCGGCAACCTTTTTAAACTCCTCACCCAGATGCTCGACCTTATCCGGGTGATACTGCATACTGAGCTTGCGGTAGGCCTTCTTTATCTCGGTAAAATCAGCCCCTTTTTCCAGACCAAGCACAGCATAGTACTGCTCTTCCAGGCTGCCGGCGCTGGCCGCTTCCTGGCGTTGACGGTACATGTATTTTGCCTCGATGGTCCGCTGATCATAAACCGTGATCTCCAATACCTGCGCAATACGGCGGGCCAGGCGCAGCTCATCCTCAGGGGGCGGCTGCTTGGTGTAAATAATCTGATAGATGAGCTCCAGAAGAATCAGGCGCGGCTCATAGGTAAAACTGGTACGAAACTCCTCCAGCAACTGCTGCAGGTCCGTCTGATTATCGCGGGCTTCCTTGATCAGCTGCTTGGCCCAGTACATCTTCTCCTGATTATAACCAAGATTGTACTGAAAGAAGTTGAGTATGGTCTGCAGCTCGGCTCTGGTAAAATGACCGTCTGACTGCGCGATCTTCACCAGAATATTAACGAGCAGATAGACAAAATGGTTGTGGCTCTCGGTTTGCGTGGACTGATACGTAGAGATTTTCTGCTGCATGTAATAGGAAAAGGCCCACAGCCCCCCGACCAGCAGCAACAAACCGACTATGCCGGAATAAAAAAGAAAACCAATCAGATTGGTGAGGCCAGGCACACCGCCGACCAGAAGCGCAATCAAAACCAGAATGAGCAGGCAGCCGCCACACCCGGGTGTATTGTATTGTCGATATTCAATCATAATGAAGTCGTCAAAAGTCGAAACGATAGCTCAGGGGTCAGCCTGAGCGATAATCGTGGCAGGAAACGCGGAAAGCGCTGCCACACAACAAGACAGCGCCTGGTTAAAAACGGGATCAATGCCTTGATTCAGCAAACAGGGCATCGACAAACTCGCGCGCGTCAAAATCACGCAGATCGTCAATCTGTTCGCCAATACCGATGAAACGCACAGGAATACCCAGTTCCCGGCACACATTGGCCACAATGCCGCCCTTGGCCGTGCCATCAAGCTTGGTCATGGCCAGCCCGGTGACACCCACGGCCTCATGGAACATCTTGGCCTGGGCAATACCGTTCTGGCCGGTGGTGGCATCCAGCACCAGCATCAGCTCATGGGGCGCGCCGGGCAGCTTCTTGCCAATGACCCGTTTGATTTTCTTGAGCTCCTCCATAAGGTTGACGCTTGTATGCAGGCGGCCTGCGGTATCCAGCAGATAGACATCATAGCCACCCATTGTCGCCTGCTGTTTCGCGCGTTTGGCGATGGCGACAGGGTCCTGGCCCTTGATGATCGGCAGGGTATCCACGCCGATCTGCATGCCGAGAATGCCAAGCTGCTCCATGGCCGCCGGGCGGTTCACGTCGAGCGAGGCGAGCAGCACCTTCTTGGAACCGGCCACCGGGTTATCCTGAAGCCGTCCACGCGGCCCCGGTATGCGGGGCGAGGGAAGGCGGACGGCTGTGCTGCTCACCCTTGAGATTCTACGGATGCCACGCTGGACGCGGGCCGCACACGCGCCGGCCCGCCCGCCGAGGCCGCACCCCGGCCCGCGCACGACACGACGAGGGAGCCCCCGATGACCGCGTTCGCCCCGGCATCCGGCCAGCCCGCCCCGCCCGATTCGGTGCACCCGCGCGAGTCGTCGCCCGAGACCCCCACCTCGGTCTCACGGTTGAACGAGACGATCCGCGGCTTCGTGTCGA
>DAIODL010000150.1:0-5353 GCA_036746815.1 Desulfobulbus sp. | reverse complement strand
GGCGGCGGATACGGTCCGCCGTCATTTTCACGGCAACCACTTCGACCTCTGTTCGATTATCAACGCCAAGAGCGGCAACTGCACGGAAAACTGCCGTTTCTGCGCGCAATCCGCACGCCATCACACCGGCGTCGATACCTACAAGATCATTCCTGAAGAGGAAGCGCTTGAGCAGGCAAAAGACAACGACCACTTCGGGGTGCACCGCCTGTCCCTGGTCACCAGCGGCAGAAGTCTGACGCCTGAGACCATCGCGGCCATGCGTTCGCTCTTTGCGAAGATGGCGGAGTGCACGTCGCTGAGCTTCTGCGCCTCGGCGGGCCTGCTGGACGATTCCATTGTCAAGGCCCTGTACGATGCGGGCGTGCGCCGTTATCACTGTAATCTGGAAGCCAGCAAAAACTATTTTCCCACGGTCTGCACCACGCACACCTGGGAGGAGAAGGTCGCCACCCTGGAACTGGCGCGCGAGAGTGGCATGTCGCTCTGCTCCGGCGGCATTATCGGCATGGGTGAGTCCATGGATGACCGGCTGGACATGGCCTTTTCCCTGCGCGAGCTGGACGTGCGCTCCATTCCCGTCAACATCCTCACCGCCATCGAGGGCACGCCTCTGGCAGATCTGACGCCCCTGTCGCTGGACGAGGTGCTCACCACCGTGGCACTGTATCGGCTGATCAACCCGCTGGCCGTGATTCGCATGGCCGGCGGCCGGCAGCAGCTGGGCGAGGATCAGTACCGCTGCTTCACCTCAGGGGCCAATGGCGCCATTGTCGGCAACTACCTCACCACCGACGGTATGGGTATTGCCGGCGATCTTGAGCGTCTGAGCGCTCTGGGCTACACCTTCGAGCGGCCCTGATCATGGATACCGCAGAACTTCTCCAGTTCGACCGCGACCACCTCTGGCACCCCTACACCTCCACCACCGAGCCCTTGCCGGTCTATCCCGTGGCATCGGCCGCGGGAGTGCGCATCCGCCTCACCGACGGCCGGGAACTGATTGACGGCATGTCTTCCTGGTGGTGCGCCATCCACGGCTACAGCCACCCGGTGATTGTGCAGGCGCTGCGCGAACAGGCGGGATGTATGGCGCATGTGATGTTCGGCGGCTTCACTCATGAGCCCGCTGTGGCCCTGGGTAAGCTGCTGGTGGAGTTGACGCCCGCGGGGCTGGACAAGGTATTCCTGTGCGATTCCGGTTCCGTGAGCGTGGAAGTGGCACTGAAGATGGCCATGCAGTACCAGCAGGCCGCGGGCAGGCCGCACAAGCACCGGCTGCTCACCGTGCGCGGCGGCTATCATGGCGACACCTTTCATGCAATGTCGGTGTGTGACCCGGTTACCGGCATGCACAGTCTCTTTGCGGGCTCCCTGCCCAAACAGTTTTTCGCGCCCCGCCCCACCTGCCGTTTTGGCGGAGAGTGGGACGAGGCGGACCTGCACGAGATGGAGGCGCTCCTGGACAAGCATCATCAGGAGATCGCCGCCGTCATCCTGGAACCCATTGTGCAGGGCGCGGGCGGCATGTGGTTTTATCATCCTCAGTATCTGCGCGGCCTGCGCAGGCTCTGCGACCACTACCAGACCCTGCTTATCTTCGACGAGATCGCCACCGGCTTTGGCCGCACCGGCAAACTGTTCGCCGCTGAGCACGCGGGCGTGGTGCCGGATATCATGTGCGTGGGCAAGGCCATCACCGGCGGCACCATGACGCTTGCCGCCACTCTGGCCACCACCGAGGTGGCCACCACCATCTCTTCCGCGCCTCCGGGCGTGTTCATGCACGGCCCCACCTTCATGGGCAATCCGCTGGCCTGCCACGTGGCCTGCGCCGCTGTTGGCCTGCTTTTGGCTTCACCCTGGCAGGAACGGGTCAGCGCCATCAGCCGGCAGATGGAAGAAGAGCTGGCCCCGGCGCGTCGGCTGGGCACCGTGGCGGATGTGCGCGTGCTCGGGGCCATCGGCGTCATTGAGACCACAAGAGAGGTGGACATGGCCGTGCTTCAGCGGTTTTTCGTGGAGCAGGGCGTGTGGATCCGCCCCTTTGGCCGCCTGATGTACCTGATGCCGCCCTATATCATAGAGCCCGCGGAACTCTCCCGGCTCACCTCGGCCCTGGTACAGGCCGCATCCATGGTGTGATTGTCACTTATATTTGAAGCATTGAGGAACGATCAATGACACGGGAACAGGTCAACAAAACCATACTGCTGATTCTGGTGCTGCTCATCTCTGCCCTGTTTCTCGACATGATCAGCCAGTTTCTCATGCCCATTTTCATGGCCGGCATCTTTTCCGCCATGCTCATCCCCTGTCACCGCTGGCTGTCGGGTAAACTTGGGGACCGCCAGAATCTGGCCTCCCTGCTGATCCTGCTGGCTACGGTGTTTCTGGTCCTGGCCCCCCTGTCCCTGCTCCTGGGCGTGGTTGTGGGACAGGCCATCAGTGTCAGTCAGTCGGTGACCCCCTGGGTGCAGACCTTTGTTAATGAGCCGTCCAATATTGCCAAGTACCTGGAGAAACTCCCCTATTACCATGAAATTCTGCCCTACCGGACAGTGATCATCGAGAAGGCGGGTCTCCTGGTGGGCAATCTTTCCACCTTTCTCATCAACAGTCTCTCCTCGGTGACCAAACTCACGGTGAATGCCGTGTTCAGCAGCGTCATCATGCTCTATGTGATGTTTTATTTTCTCACCATGGGTGAGGTGCTGCTCACCAAAATTCTCTATTTCCTGCCCCTGCACGATTATGATGAACGCCTGCTGCTGCACCGTTTCACCTCGGTGACCCGGGCCACTCTCAAGGGTACGCTGATCATTGGCGCGCTGCAGGGCTGCATCTGCGGTGCCGCCTTTGCCCTGGCGGGTATCCAGGCGCCCGTGTTCTGGGGCGCGGTGATGGCGGTGATGTCTATTGTGCCGGTATTCGGGACCGCGATTGTCTGGGGCCCTGCCCTGCTCATCCTGATTCTGCGGGGTGAATGGATAGGGGTGTCCATCCTGGTGGTGCTGTGCGCCGGGGTGGCGGGCAATCTTGACAATCTTCTGCGGCCGCGGCTGGTGGGCAGGGACACCCAGATGCACGCTCTGTTTGTCCTCTTCGGCACCCTGGGCGGGATCTCCATGTTCGGGATGCTGGGCATTATTCTCGGCCCCATCGTGGCGGCCCTCTTCATCACCATCTGGGAAATTTACGGCAAGGCTTTTGCCGATTATCTCCCGGAAGTGGGACCGCTTTTCGCGCCTCCTGTGCAGTCCTCCGATCCTGATCAGATTTTTCACGAAGGGGACATGGACGACGAGGAATCATCGCCCGCAGCACCTGCGGACACGTCCAGGCAAACGCCCGCCGCCGATAAAAGCGAGCCGGGTGACGGGAAAAGGGCTTGAACTTCCCCTGATTCCCTCTTACAAAAAAAGGAAATATTCGTGCTTGAGGGGCCGAGGGTACACGGCATCCTTGCATCCACAGACAGGTTCAGCCTGTTTTTATGAACCACGGCCGGGAGGGGGTATATGAGCGCAGAAATTCGAGTGAAGAATACCGGGTTACGGGGTGTCGCAGTTGCCGATTCCGCAATCAGCTTCATTGACGGCGAGAAAGGCATTCTTATTTATCGTGGCTACCGCATAGAAGATCTGGCCGATCATTCCTCGTTTCTGGAAACCGCCTATCTTCTCCTGTACGGCACCTTGCCCTCGGCTGGACAGCTGGCGCTTTTCAGCAACCAGGTGAAGGAGATGCGGGCTGTTCCCGGCTTTATTCTTGACAGCATGAAAAAATGGCCCAGGGACGCTCGTCCCATGGATGTGCTGCAGGCCACGGTGCCCATGCTCGCCATGGAGGAAAAAAATGCCGATACGCTTGACCGGGAAGCCTGCCTGCACCGCTCTATTGGCCTGATTGCCCGCCTGCCCACGCTGGTGGCGTCCTGGCACCGTATCCGCAGCGAGCAGCCGCTACTGGAACCGGACCCGGACCTGGATCATGCCGCCAATTTCCTGTGGATGCTGAAGGGCGTCAAACCCGATCTCGAAACAGCGCATGATCTGGACATCTGCCTTATTCTCCATGCGGATCACACCTTCAACGCCTCCACCTTTGCCGCCCGGGAGGTGGTCTCTACCAGGGCGAGCCTGTACGCCGGGGTGGCGGCTGGCCTGGGCGCTCTGTCCGGCAGTCTGCACGGCGGAGCCAACGCACGGGTCATGCAGATGCTTCTTCAGTTGGCCGGCGAGCCCGATATTGCGGGCTGGGTGAAAAAACAGATTGAGTCCGGCGAGCGCATCATGGGTATGGGGCACGCCATTTATAAAACCGGCGATCCCCGGGCCGTGTACCTGCGCAAGATGGGGCAGCGGCTTGGCCAGAAAACCGGCGGCAAATGGGCGGAAATTTCCCGGCAAATTGAGGAGACAGCTCTGGCCATTTTTTCCTCGCAGGGCAGAACCACTATTCTTCCCAACGTGGACTTCTGTTCTGCGCCGGTCTATTACCTGATGGGTATTCCCACAGACCTGATGACACCCGTGTTCGCGATTTCCCGGGTATCCGGCTGGTGCGCGCACATCATTGAGGAGCAGTTTGCCGATGCCCAGGGCAAGCCGGCGTTGTACCGGCCCACTGCTCAGTATGTGGGCGAATACTGCGGTCTGATGGGCTGCACCTATGCTCCGATGGAAAAGCGGGAGTAGCGTCGCCTGTTCCCGGCAGTAGCTGACCGCAAGAAGAGCGGTAGCGTTTATTTTACTGATTAAACGTATTTTTATTTTGTAGCCGTGCTGCGGAAAAGACGATATTTCGCCTTGACTTTGCTGACGGAAATATGTTTTTCTACAACTAGAATCTTTCAGGTTTCATCCAAGGATGGATAAGGGAACTCCGTGTGAATCGGAGACGGGCCCGCCGCTGTAACCGGGGACAAAGGCCGCAGGACAGTCACTGACCAGAATGAGATAAAGGTCGGGAAGACGCGGCTGGAGGACGAACCGGAAGTCAGAAGACCTGCCTGAAAGAGAGGATCTTCCTTCCCGCGGATCTGGGAGGCGGAATCGATACGTGGATAGACCAGGGCATCCCCGGATCATTGATAACCATGATCCGGGGATTTTTTTATGTGCGTATTTCGTGTATGCAGCTCAACCCCCGGATCCCAGCGGCAGACTTTACACAAGGCCACCCTGCATGATGCAGGATGACCCGAAAAGTCTCCAGGGAGAACGGCTCCCGCCTCTTTATCTGCTTTGAGCGGTGCATAGAAATATTGCCATGTCCCAGGCGGCTGGCAGCGAAAACGTTTGCCGACGTCTTGCCCCAGGCCGTCTGTGCTTCCTGCACCCTGCCCCGC
>DAIODL010000149.1:0-5362 GCA_036746815.1 Desulfobulbus sp. | reverse complement strand
ATTGTACTACTTGGCCCGCTTCTCTTACTGTTCAGTTTTCAAAGATCAATACGGCTGATGAGTTCGCAATGCTTGCTTTCCTCATCGGCAGGGTCGAGAATAAACCATGAATCGAACTCCATGGCAAGTGTTTTTTTGCGTCCATTGAGATTATTTTCAATGGTGCTCAAGGAGATTTCAACAACCCCTCAAATCAGCGTACCCTTTTTCGGTCGTACGCCTATCAAGTGCAAAAAAGAGGCTGAGAAGTCATGATTCTTCATCTTCTCAACCTCACTGTATTCTCTTTATGGTCGGGAAGAGAGGATTTGAACCTCCGACCCCAGCGTCCCGAACGCTGTGCTCTACCAGGCTGAGCCACTTCCCGAACCCAACAACAAACGCCTGTTCATCAAATGATGAGCAAGGCGGCTACCCATTTATCACGCTTTGCCTGCGGTGTCCAGTCCTTTTCACATCGGAAAATCGTTTCCTACCCAATCTGAAAATTCATTAATTAAAAGCAAAACGGACAATCTCCCATGCCCCAGGAGTATGAAAAAAAACAGCTGGCCTCAGCCAGCTGTAAGGAACAATGAAACAGTTTCGCTTAGTCATTGACCGCATCGGTCAATTTGCTACCTGGTTTGAACTTGGCAATTTTTTTGGCGGGTATTTGAATCAATGCGCCAGTCCGGGGATTTTTCGCTTTGCGTGCTGAGCGCTTGACAGTGGAAAACGTGCCGAAACCAACCAAGGTTACTTTATCGCCCTTGGATAATGCGGCAGTGACTGCCATCAACATACCATTAAGCGCTTTTTCCGCTGCAGCTTTGCTGATATCTGCCGCTTCCGCCATGGAGTCAACCAGTTCCTTTTTATTCATTCGTCCCTCCCAGAGTTTTGACCATTGCCGGAACAATCAGGTAGTTACTCCCGACGCGGCATAAATGAACTACATGAAAACTAAAATAAAAAAAAAATTCTTTGTCAAAGGAAAAAATCCAACTTTTTAAGCAAGAAAGGCCATTTTCCATGACCGTTTTTTACTGCGGATAAATCAACCCGGTACCACTGTGTCCAAATTAAACACTCTTATGTTTTAAACTAATTCGCAGATTTTCTACGTTATGCTCACGGAATTGTGGCACAATACGTGCCATAAGATCATCCTTAATCACCGCCACAAATCCGGCTGCGTCTACATAGAGACAATAATTTTTTTCTGACGCGTCATCCATATATAAACGAAAATCAACCAGACCAAATGCCTCAACTATCTGTTCCAGCATTTCGATGCGGCGTAATAGTTTTTCGGTAATAGGTATCCCTTTGGGGATACGTGTTGCCAGACAGGAAGAGGCGGGATGCGCCCAATTAGATAACCCCAAATATTCTCCCATGATACGCACCTCCTGTTTGCTTATATCTGCCTGAACAAGTGGTGTCTGTATACCCAATTCTGCAATCGCGCGCAGACCGGGGCGGTCTCTATGTATGTCACTAGCGTTCGTTCCATCGATCAATACCGCAATGCCCTTTTCCTTCATCAGCTCCAAAAAGCGGGAATACATCCTGTGTTTGCAGACATAACAACGAGTTGCCGTATTCTCCGTGAATTCAACATGTTGAAAAGCATCAACATCTACAACCTGGAACCATGAATTATCGATAACACCATTTGCACGGTACCATTGCTGCGCACGGTCGATTTCCGGTTTCTTAAGGAGAGATGAACGGGCAAAAAACGCGATTACCCGCTCTCTGTCAAGAATATCAAGGGTCATTTTCAACAGAAAGGAACTGTCAGTTCCTCCGGAAAAAGCAACGGCAACACGGTCATATTTTTGAATTATTTCCTGAAGATGCTGTAATTTTGCGAAGAGCTCTTCGGGAAGCTTCTGTGTGGGCATCTCAAACATGAAAATTTAGCTTATACCTCTTGTCCTATAAATAACAGCATGCCCAAAAAGGCGTGGCCAAGGCCGAGTTGGTACATGCCAATATTTGATTGGCATGCATTCCACGCATGTTTCCACTTCTGCCGACCAAGATTCCCTCCTCATCTGTACATACCTACCGTAAGAGATAAACCCTTCCCTTGCAAGACCATGATCATTTCATAATTTTTCTGCGTAGCAGAGTCGTCTTTACGTCGCAAAAAGGAAACTCAGTCTCAGCGATACCTCTCCAAAAAATATATCCATAAAACTCATTTTGAACGAAATGCCCTTCTGATCTCGATGCACCCGGATACAGGAATGAGTGGCAAGAATAATATGCTTATATATCAAGATGTATGCTTGACATTGGCCAAGGTGTTCGGTATATAACCAAGTTTTGAATTTATATAAGCAATAACAACTCGCAAGAAAACGCAACATTCTATCAGGCTTCAGACAATGAGAAAATAACGAAGCCTTTGGTATTATTCGTTATTTTGTGAGACCGACCATCATCAGAGATGCTTTTTTGAAAGGAGTGAGAAAATCTCATGGCAAATCATAAGTCCGCAAAGAAAAGAGATCGTCAGGCGAAAATACGTCGTTTGCGGAATCGAATGAACAAATCGGTGATGAAAACTGCTGTACGCCAGGTGGAAGAAGCATTGGTCGCAGGTTCTGAGGAACAGGCAAAAGCAGCACTGCAGGCAGCAATTCCGCTTATTTACAGAACTGCCACCAAGGGTGCGATTCACAAAAAAACAGCATCACGCAAGGTTTCCCGTCTGACCAAAAGGGTCAACAAGATGCAGCCCCTTGCCTAAGGTGGACGTTTTCTTTTCTGCGTGTTTCGAGTATTCTCAGGCCATGGGTGCTTTTTGCGTCCGTGGCCTTTTTTATTTCCGGTTTCTGTTCTGCGGTCTTGCCGATGAACAAGTTCCCAGCAGGGCAGTATAATTATTTGTGCTCAAAGCACGTTCCCATGATCGTGCATTAAGACTTGTCGCGTCCATCGCCATAAGGTTTTCCTCATGTATTGCCCAAACCAAGACACCTTTCTTGACATGCTCAGCAAGGCCGATCTCGTCCCGATTTACCGGACTATCGTTGCTGATATGGAAACGCCCCTCACCCTGTTTGCCAAAGTTGCGGCAAACGATCCGCACGCCTTCCTTTTTGAATCCATGGAGGGCGGTGAGCAATGGGGCCGTTATTCTTTTATTGGTCTGGATCCACTGGTCATTTTTGCAAGCCGCAAGAATCAGGTGCACTTGCAGTTTCCTGGACGCAACCAGGCAGACACCCGGCGCGATGGCGTCAACCCTCTGCAGGAGCTGCGGCAGCTGCTGGCTTCGTTCAGCGTGCTGGATCTTCCCGAACTGCCGAAATTCTATGGCGGTGCTGTTGGTTTCCTTGGCTATGACATGATCCGCTTCATGGAAAAAATTCCGGATCAGCACCCGCCCATGGACATACCGGATTCGTCTTTCATGGTGCCAGGCATTGTGCTCATCTATGACTCCATTCACCAAAATCTGACCATTGTCAGCAATGTCTGGAAGCATGCGGATGAAACCAGGGACGCTCAGCAGTTGTACGCCGCTGCCTGCAAGCGCATTGAGCAGATCATCGCTAAACTGGACGCCCCGGTGCCGCGCGAGTTTGTCTTTCAGGAGGAACCGGTGGGGCCGCATTCGTTCTGCTCCAACATGGATCAGACCAGTTTTGCAAACATGATCAAGCGCGCCAAGGAATACATCCTGGCTGGCGATGTCATTCAGGTGGTTTTGTCTCAGCGGTTTCAGACCACCTGTGAACTGAAACCATTTGCCCTGTACCGTGCGCTGCGCCATATCAACCCCAGTCCCTATCTCTTTTATCTCCGTCACGACGACCTGCTTTTGATCGGTTCCTCGCCGGAGATTCTGGTGCGGCTGGAGAACAAGCATATCGAACTCCGTCCCATCGCCGGTACCCGCAAGCGTGGTGCCACCCCGGAAGAAGATCGCCGTCTGGAAAAGGAACTGCTCGCCGATCCCAAGGAACGGGCCGAGCACCTGATGCTGGTGGATCTGGGCCGCAACGATGTGGGCCGCGTCGCGGCATACGGTTCCGTCGAGGTGCGTGATCTACTGGTAATTGAGCGCTACAGCCATGTAATGCACATTGTCTCCGGTGTGCACGGCCTGCTGGCACCGGGTCTGGATCAGTTCGACGTGCTCAATGCCTGCTTCCCAGCGGGCACCGTGAGCGGCGCACCCAAGATCCGGGCTATGGAAATCATCGATGAGCTGGAAGTCAGCCGCCGCGGCCCCTATGCCGGGGCAGTCGGATATTTCAGTTTCTCCGGAAATATGGACTTCTGTATCGCCATCCGCACCTTCATTATCAAAGGTACGGATATGTGGGTACAGGCCGGAGCGGGCATTGTCGCCGACTCCGACCCGATCAAAGAGTACGAGGAAACCATCAACAAGAGCATGGGATTGCGCCGGGCCGTGGAGCTGGCGGAAAAGGGGTTCTAAGCCGTGATAGTCATCATCGATAACTACGATTCGTTTACCTACAATATCGTCCAAACCCTGGCTACGGCTCCTCCCACCTCCCCTTCCGGCTGGAAGCCACCGGAAATGAAAATTTTCCGCAACGATGCCATCACTGTGACCGAAATCGAAGCCCTGCATCCGGACCGGCTGTTGATTTCCCCCGGCCCGTGCACGCCCGCCGAGGCAGGCATTTCCATCGAGTCCATCCTCCATTTTGCCGGACGCATTCCCATCCTGGGAGTGTGCCTGGGGCATCAATCCATTGGCGAAGCCTTTGGCGGTAAAGTGGTGCGCGCCTCCCGCCTCATGCATGGTAAAACGAGTCCCATCCACCACGATTGCCAAGGTGTTTTCACGGACCTGCCCCTGCCCTTTGACGGCATGCGCTACCATTCGCTGGTGGTGGAGGAACCGTTGCCCGACTGCCTGGAAGCCACGGCGCACACGGATCAGGGCGAGCTGATGGGACTCAGGCATAAAACCCTGCCCATCGAAGGCGTCCAGTTTCATCCCGAATCCATCATGACCGCGCCCGGCAGCATTCTCCTGCATAACTTTCTGCGTCCAGACTACGAGCAGCTGCTGCGGTCACGGGCATCATAAATTCAATAAAGAAGAGGCACAGTCATGATTAAAGAAGCCATAGCCAAGGTCGTGAGCCGGCAAAATCTGTCTGAACCCGAGATGATCGGGGTCATGCAGGAAATTATGAGCGGCGAGGCCACTCAGGCGCAAATCGGTTCATTTCTCACGGCCCTGCGCATGAAAGGCGAGACCATTGACGAGATCGTCGGCGCAGTCAAAGTAATGCGCGACAAGGCCACCTTCATCGATACCGGCGTGGATACCGCGCACGGCGAGGTGCTGATGGATATCGTCGGCACCGGTGGCGAC
>DAIODL010000148.1:0-5373 GCA_036746815.1 Desulfobulbus sp. | reverse complement strand
GCCCGCTCAAGGTGGTACAACTGGAACCGGATATCTTCACCATCGATGGCACCCCAACGGACTGCGTCACCATTGCCACCAACAAAATTCTGCCCCGCAAGCCCGATCTGCTGGTCTCCGGCATCAACCCCGGCCCCAACCTGGGCGATGACATCAGCTATTCGGGCACGGTTTCTGCCGCTATCGAGGGAACCATGTATGGCATCCCCTCTCTCGCCTTCTCCCTGGACGGTCATCCACCCTTTGATTTTGAGGTGGCAGCCGCGGTGGCCTGGAAGCTGGCCGCCATGGCGCTCAACATGCATCTACCGCCCAAATCACTGCTCAATATCAATATCCCATTGCTGACCGCCGGCGAAATTCAGGGCATCCGCTTCACCCGTCAGGGCCGCCGGCGCTACGAAGATGCCATTCAGGAAACCTATGATCCCTGGAACCGCAAGCATTACTGGATTGGCGGCGGCACGGTGCACTGGTCCGGGGGCAAGGATACCGATGAGCAGGCCGTGCGCCATGGGTATATTTCCGTCACCCCCATTCAGCTGGATCTGACCAACCACGAAAGGTTGCACTTTCTGGAACAACAATGGCAGATGTAAAAGCTGAGCTTGCTTCCATGGCAGATGCGGGGCAAAAAGGGCCGCTTTTGGGAGCGCACGAATCCATTGCCGGCGGGCTGGCACTGGCCTTTGAGCGCATTGACAGCGTGGGTGGCGAGGCTCTGCAGATCTTCACCGCCAACCAGCGCCAATGGCACGTGAAACGACCGGCAGCAGAAGATATTCAGGCGTTCAAAGAGGCCTGGCGGCAATACCCCGCCATGCCGGTGGCCTCGCACGCATCCTACCTGATCAACCTGGCAGCAGAAGAGCCGGAACTGGCGGAAAAATCCATAAACGGATTCAGCGACGAGTTAATCCGCTGCCAACTGTTGGGGATTGATCTGGTGGTCATCCATCCCGGCAGCCACGGCGGACGCGGCGTCGAGATCGGACTGCAGGCTGTTAGCCGTAATCTGGACCAGGTACTGGAGCATTCAGGCGCCCTGGAAAGTCCGCTGCGGGTTCTTCTGGAAACCACTGCCGGACAAGGCACCTCGTTGGGAAGCGATTTCGCGGAACTGGGATTCCTGTTGAAAAAGAGCCGCTATCCCGGACATCTGGGCATCTGCGTGGACACCTGCCACATCTTTGCCGCAGGCTATGACCTGCGCACCGCTGAAACGTATGCGCACACCATGCGGGAATTGGAGAAGAAGGTTGGTCTGCATCACATCCACCTCTTCCACTTAAACGACTCCCAGAAGGACTGCGGCAGCCGCGTTGACCGTCATGCCGCCATCGGTCAGGGCTGTATCGGTCTGGAAGGGTTTCGCCTCCTGCTTAATGATCCGCGTTTTCAGTCCCTGCCCATGGTTCTCGAAACACCCAAGGGCCCGGACCTGCACGAAGACATAGAGAACCTGAAATGTCTGCGTGCGCTAATCTCCCACTGAGCGTTTGCACAACAAAAATTTTCCCGCTTGATTTGACGCACCTTTTCCAAGAAAAACCTTATACCCCGCATCACTGCCCCTCAGCACACCTGCTCTTCAAGCTCCGGCATCCCTTCATCTGACATATCCACTGTTCAAAAAAAAGCAAACAACAGAGGGATACAGCGTGGCGTGATTTTCCATGTGACTGTCGTCATATTACATGGAATGTATTGTAGTTAGATATCCCCTTGTAACAGGGGAAAAATAAAAAAGAGCAGAACAGGAGGTCTGAAAAAATATCCCTGCGCCAGACTTTAACAGACAAAATCATATTCTCCTGAGCAGGGACGGAGAATTTTTCTGTAACAAGCGACATCCCCCTGCTCTTCCATAAAAAATCGGCAAAAAAGTTGCCTTTGCTTGTCCCCCAAGGATTCTCACAAAACTCTTACCGTAATTTTACCGCATTTTATAAGTCATTCTGAGTATTATCTGGCCTCCGAATAATGGATTTTTTCTGTACTTGTATATTTCAACAGGAGACAAACAGAATGAAAAAGTATTTAGCTGAAGCCTTCGGTACTTTCTGGCTGGTACTTGGTGGCTGCGGAAGCGCAATATTTGCCGCAACCTTTCCAAGCACAGGAATAGGATTTCTTGGTGTGGCGCTGGCCTTCGGCCTCACCGTACTGACCATGTGCTACGCCATTGGCCACATCTCCGGCTGTCACCTCAACCCGGCGGTTTCTTTTGGTCTGTGGGCCGGTGGACGTATGCCGGGCAAGGATCTGATTCCTTATGTCATCGCCCAGGTCATTGGCGGCATTATTGCTGCCGGCGTTCTTTATGTCGTGGCCAGCGGTAAACCGGGATTCGATATCGCCACCTCAGGCTTTGCCTGCAATGGTTACGGCGAACATTCACCGGGACATTACTCTCTGATGGCCGCGGCTGTTACGGAAGTTGTTATGACCATGATGTTTCTCCTTGTCATCATGGGCGCCACGGATAAACGCGCACCTCAGGGCCTGGCCGGCGTGGCTATTGGTCTCTGCCTGACCCTGATCCACTTGATCAGCATTCCGGTTACCAACACCTCGGTTAACCCGGCACGGAGTCTCGCTGTGGCTGTTTTCGCCCAGGGTTGGGCTCTGTCGCAGGTATGGCTGTTCTGGGTTGCCCCGATTGCCGGCGGTATCCTTGGCGCGCTCATTTATCGGTCTCTGCTGGCCAGTAACGACTGAACAAGTCGTTTATAAGTCCCCCAGTCCATCGGTGACGGCAATAACTCTGCCTCTCTCCTAACCGCCACCGATGGCATTTTTTTCATCTCACCTGTCCAAAACCGCCTGCACCTCCACGCAAGGCAGGTTAAAGGCCTGTGCCACACCGGCATACACAACCTCACCCCGCACAATATTCACCCCGGCTGCTATACCGGGATCATCCAGCACCGCCCGCTGCCAGCCCTTGTCCGCGAGCGTTATAATATAGGGCAACGTGGCATTGGTCAGCGCCTTGGTTGAAGTGAGCGGCACGGCACCCGGCATATTAGCAACGCAGTAATGAATGATGCCATCCACCGTGTACACCGGATCTGTGTGCGTGGTGGGGCGGGATGTCTCAAAACATCCCCCCTGATCAATCGCCACATCAACCAGCACCGAACCAGGCTTCATACAGGAAAGCATTTCCCGGGTGATAAGGCGCGGCGTTTTGGCGCCGGGAATCAACACGCACCCTATGACTGCATCCGCACGGATAAGCAGTTCCCGGATGGTGGCGGGCGAAGACATCAGGGGAATACAGTTTCTGGGCATGATATCAGCCAGCGTACGCAGCCGGTGCGCGTTGGTATCCAGGAGATACACCTGAGCACCCAGGCCGCAGGCGATACGGGCCGCCTCTGTACCCACCGTGCCACCACCCAGCACCATCACAGTGGCCGGCGCCACGCCAGGCACGCCACCCAGAAGAATCCCGCGTCCTCCCTGCTCACGTTCCAGATACTTGGCAGCCTCCTGTGCCGCCATGCGCCCGGCCACCTCACTCATTGGCGTCAACAGCGGTAACGTACCCTGTTTATCGGTAAGGGTTTCATAGGCGATACACACTGCCTGGCTTGCCAGCATTGCCCTGGTTAAGGATTCCGAAGCCGCAAAATGAAAATAGGTGAATACAACCTGTCCAGGACGAATTAACTCGTACTCCTGCGGTAGCGGCTCCTTCACATGCAGCACCATATCAGCACGGCTGTATACCTGCGCTGACTCAGCAACCAGTTCCGCACCCGCCTGAGCGTACAGCTCATCGTGAAAGCCGCTTCCTCCACCGGCTCCCTTTTCCACCATTACCTGATGTCCATGCGCTACCAGGAGCTCAACACCGGCGGGCGTGAGACTGACCCGGTATTCCTCATTTTTGATCTCCTTGAGTATACCAACAATCATGGAATGCCTCCTGTTCAAAGAATCGATCAACAGAGTACAAATTCTCCATCACATACAGTATGCAGTTTTGACGATTTTGACAAAAGAACAAACACAAAGTTATTGCTGGGCTGGAGCTATGCTATGACCGGGCATTCTGACAACCCTTGTATCGCCACTGAGATGCGTCCAGGAGCGCTTTTCGTAATGAATTTGCTATAGAGGTATAGAATGAGGGCAGCTTTTGATGGCTCTCCGGGCAGGATCAGCCAGTCAGTATCATCTGGTTCGATAGGTACAGGAGTACCGTTATGCTGATCGCTGACCAGTAAATACCTGCCGGGACTGATAAGACGGCGGGGAAGTGAAGAGAAACTACATTTTCTTAACGCATCAGGTTATTCAGAATGCTCGTCACCAGTTACATCGTCTGGAGTTTCCTGGCTTCGGGTTGCTTGCCGGTCCTGCTTACGTTGTTTTTTTTCTTGCTTCTTTTGTTCGCGTTTGAGCTCTTTCTGTCGTTTCTCGTAGGAATAATTTGTTTTTGCCAAAACCCGCTCTTTGTTAAAGGATGGTGTGGTTCAACGGTGATGAAGAATGCTGGGGGGATGAACGGAAAGAGGCATACCTTTTCCGGCCATCCCCTATCAGGTGATTACTGGGGAATAACATTTGCCGCTGCAGGCCCCTTCGGCCCCGCCACGACGTCAAAGCTGACCCGCTGTCCCTCTTGCAGGCTTTTAAAGCCTTGCACCTGAATAGCTGAATGGTGCACAAAAACATCCTTGCCACCATCCTGCTCGATAAAGCCAAATCCTTTCGCATCATTAAACCATTTCACTGTACCTTCTACCATGTTTGTGTCTCCTGTGTTCATTTTGTCACTGATTTGTGTTGGGAGAAAAACCTCCCCATAAGAACAGACTGCCTTATTTTGCAGCAGTCTGCGTTTTTTGCTGCCCCCGCCCATGATGTCTTGGAGCCAATCCAAAATCAAACGCCGCAGACTTCCGTCCGTAGTGTTGCTTTCCGCCATGTGCGGGGGCGGCTGTATGCTTCTTCTTTGCCTTTGCAGATGGTTTTCCCCCATGCGGCTGCCGGCTGACAACAGCATCCGCCTGTTTGCACGCCTCCATTGTTTCCAGGGAAAAAATCTTGCCTAAACGGCCTTCAATCATCCGGATAATTTTCTGATCTTCTCCGGTTGCAAGCGTAAACGCCTGGCCGGCCGCCTGGGCCCTACCGGTTCTCCCAACGCGGTGGGTGTACGCTTCCACCGTGTCAGGGACATCATAATTGATGACATGAGATATACCGCTGACATCAATACCCCGGGCCGCAATATCCGTTGCCACCAGTATGGTGAATTTGCCGTTTCTGAAGCCATCCATGGCGGCCTTTCGCTGCGTCTGAGACATATTCCCCTGTAATGAGGTGGCCGCAAAGCCATGGCGCTGCAACTGAATG
>DAIODL010000147.1:0-5399 GCA_036746815.1 Desulfobulbus sp. | reverse complement strand
CAGCCGCACGCCCGCGTCCCGTGGCAAAGACAGTGCGCCCAGGGTGACGCCCTGATACAGCCGTACTCTATCCCCAATGGTAGTGGTGGCACCCACCACCACGCCCGAGCCATGATCGATGAAGAAATGGGAGCCAATGGTGGCCTCGGGATTGATATCAATGGCAGTGCGATGGTAGGCATGCTCGCTCATGATACGGGGAATAAGCGGCACGCCCAGCTCATGCAGCCGGTGCGCCAGGCGGTAGATCATGGTGGCGTACAGCCCTGGATAGCTGAAGATAACTTCATCGGAATTGGCCGCCGCCGGATCGCCGATCAGGGTGGCTTCAATATCCGTCTCCATAAGCGTGCGCAGATCAGGCAGCGAATCCACCAGATCCGCTGCCAGCTCATAACTGCGCTCACCGCAGAGACTGCAGGCCTGATCGTGACGGAAACAGTCATGGCGGATGGCGGACCCGATCTGGCTGGCAAGATCCTCGTAAAACAGGCTGAGTTGCTGCCCCAGATGATATTCCAGATTTTCCGGGCGCAGAATGGAGCTGGAGAAAAATCCGGGAAACAAAATCCGCTGCGCCTGTTTCACCAGTTCCAGTACCGCGTTTTTGGAAGGAATCGGCACGGGTTCAATATGGCTGGCCAGCCGTCCGCTCTTAAATCCTTCTGCCAGTGCCTGCACCACTTCCGGAATAGGATTGCGCACCTGCTCCCCGGACAGGTTCTCCATCTTGCAGCTTCCGTCTAAAACCTCTTTCTTTCCCATGACGTTTCCACCTCAACTTAAACAATCCGCTCCAGCAGCATGATACCGTAGGTCGCGCGCAGGTTCTTGAAATAGCGAACCAGATTACCTTTATTCTCATGGTGATGGGTGTTAATGGCCACCTCCCGCACGACACGTACCCCGGAGGTCTGCAGGAACCGGTTAAAATCACGAATGGAAATAACCCGGATATTGGGGGTGTTGTACCATTCATAGGGCAACTGCTCGTTCACCGGGGCCACTCCCTTGAACAGCAGCTGCATGCGGGCCGACCAGTGGGCGAAATTAGGAAAACTGACAATCACCCGCTTGCCGATACGCAACAGATCCATGAGCAGCTCCCGGGGGTCGCGGATCTGCTGCAGGGTCTGGCTGAGCACCACCACATCAAAGCGGCCCGCCGGATAATCGCTGACCTCGTCACGGAAATCGCCCTGAAGTACGGTCAGTCCGCGCTCAATGCAGCGGGCCACCTTCTCTTCGGCAAACTCAATACCCGTGCCGCACACCTGTTTATTGGCCTTGAGGTAACCCAGCAGATCCCCGTTGCCGCACCCCAGGTCCAGGACCTTGGAGCAAGGGTCGATCCAGGAGGCGATCACCTGCAGGTCAAAGCGCATCCCGCCCATATCCTGATTAAACGCAGTATTCATGATACATCCGATCGAGAAAACCACTGACCAGCCCGTCCAGCCGCTTGTTGGGCAGCAGGAAGGTATCATGGCCCCATTGCACATCAATATCGCAGGAACTGACATCGCTGCCGTTCTTTTTCAGGGCCGAAACAATGTAGCGCGACTGATAGGTGGGGTACAGCCAGTCCGAAGTGAAAGAGATGACCAGAAAACTCACTGTACCGAGTTCATCATTCACCAGGAGATTGTGTCCCTCCCGCTCAAGATCAAAGTAATCGGCAGCCTTGGTGATGTAGAGCAGAGAATTGGCGTCAAAACGGCTAACGAACTTCTGTCCCTGATGATGCAGATAACTCTCCACCTGAAAATCGCCGCCAAAGTTGAACGACAGGGCACTGCGGTGCAGACGGCGGCCAAATTTCTCGCGCATGGCCTCATCGGACAGATACGTCACATGCCCGATCATCCGTGCCACGGCCAGCCCGTGGGTCGGACCGGGTCCACCATAATAGTCCCCGTGGTTCCACGCGGGATCCGCCATAATCGCCTGGCGCGCCACCTCGTTGAAGGCAATGGCCTGAGCCGAATGGCGGGTGGTGGTGGCCATGGGTATGGCGGAGAGCACCATCTCCGGATAGTCCACACACCAGCGCAGCACCTGCATGCCACCCACGGAACCGCCTACCAGCGACAGAAGCCGCTTGATCCCCAGGTGATCAATGAGGTGTTTCTGTGCCTGCACCATATCGTGAATGGTGACCATGGGGAAACTCAGACCATAGGGCCTGCCTGTGGCGGGGTTGTTGGAAGATGGCCCGGTGGACCCTGAGCAACTGCCCAAGATATTGGAGCAGATGACAAAATAGCGATTGGTGTCGATGGGCTTACCCGGTCCCACCATGTTGTCCCACCAGCCGGGACGCGGGTCTTCGGGATGAAATCGGCCGGCCACATGGGAATCACCGGTAAAAGCATGGAGAATGAGTACCGCGTTACTGCGGTCCTCATTCAGCTCACCCAGCGTCTCATAGGCGAGGGTAATCGGCCCCAGACGGGCGCCACAGTCAAGGAGCATCCCCTCTTCCGGCGGCTCGGCAAAGGTAAAATATTTGCGCTCCACCAAAAGTGGCGCAGGTGCGTCATTCGTATCCGGAGAATGGTTCATAGTTCGCGGGGCCAGCCTGTATCAAAACACCACAATGTGGTTAAAAATAAAGATAGAGGAAAACACTTTTCATGAGCTGTTTTATAAGCACCGGTCCGGGTGTACGCCACAAAAAAGCGGCGTTGCCCCGGAACGTCCGGATAAACGCCGCCGCATGGACTGCAGGATGATTCAGGAACGGGAGCTGTAGATATCCCGGAAGGCAGTGTAATTGGTGATGGTGAAAAGCCCAACAAATGGTGCCAGCAAAAGGGGAGACAATAACGTAATAATGAACAGCACTTTTAGAACTATTGCCGGGGCTATCACATGGAGAAGGACACGCACCAATACGAATAGTACCAGGGAAAGTAAATAAATAGGCAACATCCCCAATATCACATAAGCCAGAGCTATCAACACCCCGCAGACCAAAAAAGCAGACCAGTTACGACTCAAAGCAGACCAGCATTCCTTAACACTCTCTTTCGCAGTCATATCGCCTACGGCAACAAGACTGGGGGTCAGCCAAAAAGCCATACCACAAATGAATATTACCAAAAACATCAAAATCAGAGACACCGGATGCAAGAAAAGATGTGTCAGAAACGCTCGAGGAGATGCCATCCCTCCAGAAATCAGAAAAACCATACTCCGAGACACAGTGAACAATGCAATACCGACAGGAATGCTCACTAATGCCTGGATAGCACCTAATTTATTAAGTTCAAGTGCATTTGTTTTCAATCCCTCAAAAAGGTCGGCCACACGTGGTCGGGAAGATTGTTGTCTATGCGCCGCCAGCACCATACCACCAATAAATAAAGGGCTTAACAAAGTGGTGAAGACCAAACCAATGCGCGGGATTTTGCCCACCAATAACATAATGACCGAAAAACCGAGAGCCATACCTGTCCATGGAACAAAGGCCTCCATATACAGATCGGCACCCTCCTTGATCCACAACCACCCATGCGAGGCAGGCACCTTGCGGGCCATCAGAATAGCGGGGACCTCCCAGCCACTCTCCTGCTCAGTTACCTCGTCCTCCACGGACATGCGCTCTGCTGGTTTGACAACCGCAGCAGGACGTTCAAACGGCGCAGGTGCTGCCGTTGGAGCTGCAGGGGGTTGAGGTGTTGAAGGGACAGCAGCAACAGCCGGTGCGGCCTCCCCGGCAACCGGTCGCAGAATAACTTCAACGCCGATGGCCGTGAAGGTTTTGCGATATTGCTCCCCTACAATCTCACTCACGCCCCGTTTGACCACCCGCTCCTTCCCGGACTGAAGCAGCTGCTCCGCCTGCTCTCTGGTCACACCGGTCAGGCGGACAAATTGCGCGAGAGCCTCCTCCGCATTGGTGGATTCAAGCAGTTTTCCGGTCAAACATACATCGACCTGCCCCATACTGTTCCTCCCTGTTGATACAAGTGCTGCTCCTGATAACAGTTTGATGCCGCGCCAGAAATATCGTTTATGGTATTGTAAAGAACGGGGGGACAAAGTCAAAGCAAGACCGCGTGCTTAACGCAATAGAAGGGACTAAAGGCAGCCCCCTGCGACCCGATTAGCCGGCACGCTGTTCCAGAGCGCGGCGCATGCGCGCAAGCCCTTTGCCAAGCATTGTCCGCGGACAGCCAAAATTAAGGCGCACAAATCCGGGCAGACCAAATTCACGGCCATCGGACAGCCCGACCCCGAATTGCTCGAAAAAAGGCCCCGGCTGCTCTATGTCCGTATTCCGCAGGTCAATCCAGGCAAGATACGTTGCCTCCACCGGACTCATGGACAACCCCAGATCCGCCACAGTGTGCTGTACCATCTCCAGGTTGCCGCGCAGGTAAGCAAGCAGGGCCTGCCGCCAGTCTTCACCATCCCGGTACGCGGCCTCGGCCGCCGTATATCCCATAAGATTCACATAAGGCACAATGCCTGCCATGGCGCGGGTCAACTGCTGCCGAAGCGCAGCGTCCGGCACCACCGCATAGGAACAGCCAAGGCCAGGGATGTTATAGGTTTTGCTGGGTGCCTGCAGGGTGATGGTGCGGTGGCTGATTTCAGGTGAAAGCATGCCCATCGGCAGGTGGCGTCTGGCCGCATCCAGCACCAGATCCGCATGAATTTCATCGGAGCAGATAATGAGATCATGGCGCAGGGCCACCTCGGCCACAGCCAGCAGCTCTTCGCGGGTCCACATGCGGCCCACAGGATTGTGCGGATTACAGAGCAAAAGCAGCCTGCTTTTCTGGGTGATGGCCTGCTCCAGCAGATTCGTATCCATCCGCCAGTGGCTGCCTTCCTGCACCAGCGGCACCGCCACGGTGCGGCAATCCATATTGGTGGGCGCGCTCAAAAAGGGCGGATAAATCGGGGTGAAGGTCAATACCTCGTCTCCCGGCCCGCCCACGGCCCGGCACACCGCGTTCAGCCCGGTGACCAGGCCGGGCAGCCACACCAGCCATTCAGCCTCAGTGCGCCAGCCATAAAGCCGTTCCATGTGCGCGAGCACCGCTTCCACAAGGGAATCGGGCGGCAGAGTGTAACCGAAAACACCGTGGGCCACTCGTTTCCGCAGTGCCTCAATCACCGCGGGCGGCGAGAGAAAATCCATATCCGCCACCCACAGAGGGATGATATCGCGTCCCTGGTAATGCTCCCACTTCACGCTGCCGGTACCGTGACGGTCCACCAGCGTGTCAAAGGAAAAATCAGCCACCCTTTACCCTCGCGTCAACTGCCGGTAGCGGATGCGGTGCGGCTGGTCCGCGGCCGTACCCATGCGTTTCTTATAATCCTGCTCATATTCCGAGTAGTTGCCCTCAAACCACACCACCTGGGAATCGCCTTCAAAAGCC